>CADBGN010000010.1:1048-53283 GCA_902794155.1 uncultured Bacteroidia bacterium | reverse complement strand
GACATAGAACCTACATCATTAACTGATGCAGACTTCATCTTTACCTTCAAAAGTCTAGCTAAGGGATTAAGTACATTATTCCAACAAAATCCCTCCTTAAAATAAAACTGGGGATTTCGAACAACGGGCATCCCTTCTCCCTTTTTGCCAGAATTAGTCTTCAAAAAATGGACATTTTCCGTGGACCACGCGATGGCAAATGGGGTTTCAAGATACCAACGATTACCATCTTTATCCCCTTTGTCGTATGGCACATAATAAGGTTTTGAAGGGTCGATGCCGTTTGCTTTTTCATCCTCTGTCAACGCATCCACATCAGCAATTTCTTCATCATCAATAAGTTTATAGATATAGCCTTGACCAAAAATATCCCTACCAAACACCTCTTTGATTTTGTCAAAAGTGTCAGCAATCTGATGTTCGGTACTTTGGCCAAGGAATTCTTGTGGCGTAAGATTACCGATATATTCCTTAATTTTGCTTTTCTTACTGATTGCCTCTGCTAATTTTCTGGGGCGGGAAACATATACATTTTCTGCCCATTTTGAGGACTTTCGGATAGCAATATATTTGCCATTATTAGCCGTGGCAAGACCTTGCCCTCCTTCAGTCAAGCAACCCAACAAAGCAACATCGCCAGGCTTTAACGAGGCACGATAACGTTCAAGTTCCGCTTTGTTTTTCTCAATATCCTTAGAGGTCTTAATCTTATCCCACCATTGATCATATAAAGCTTTTACTTTTTCGCCATAAAGATTCCAAATTTTCAAGTTTAGCTCTGTCGGCTTAAAAATCACCGCGTTCTGTGTATTGATATACATAGATTGCTTTACTGGCTCAAAAACGATCGGAGAATGCAAATCTTTACTACCATCACGGAAGCGGATTAAATGATTTGGATTATACGGGACATTAACAACTTGCAAAATACAGGTATCAACCATAACCGACTCAAATGGATTTGCTGTGTCGTAGATGTACCTAATTTTCTTTGATAGAAGCAAATTACGCATGTTGCGTTTGGTCTGTGTAGTCCAAAAAGTCTTAGGAATGATATAAGTCAAAGAGCCTCCACTTTTTGAAAGCGACAAACCTTTGAATGTAAACAAGTTGTAGGTATCATCAGAAAACCCGAATTCTTTTTCATAGGCTTTTTTATCCTCCTCTTTTACCCCTTTTGTCGAAATATATGGCGGATTGCCAATCACAACATCAAAACCATCCGTAATGCCAAACATCCATTCAGCATCGAAAAAGGGTGAAGAAGTGTTTTGGTCGTAGGGATCCCATGCGGTCAGTTCATTTACTGCTTTTTCAAACCCCTGTGGTTTAGATTTCTGTTGTTCATTCTCAATGTCTTGTCGGCATGTTTCTATGGCCTTGTCAAACTCTTTGCGCTTTTTCAGATTAGCATCATAACGCTTTGTCTCTTTTGGCGCATCGCCAAACAAATCGCCAACAACTGCCTCCTCTATCCAGCGTTCGCCAGCATATTCCAGTTTTTCAGCCTCAAGCTTAGCGATTTGGGCCTCTAGCATATCGATGCGTTGCTGGTTAGGCTTGTAGCTGTTCTCCATGATGTAGTCACAAATCTCCAGGCACTTTTCTTGGCTCTTTTTTATTAGCCTTTGATTCCTGCTATAAGATTGCGAGATAAAGTTGTTGTGTCGGATTTCGAGCAACTCATTTTTCAGCTTGACCAGATTGTCGTCTTGCGACCAATCATCGTCGAAGTCGCGCACGGCGGCAGGGATCAATGTATTGGCAGCCACGAACTTGGTTTCAAGCGCAGGCAGGGTATTGATGCCATAGTTCTCCTTTCGCTTCTTCAGGTCGAAGTCGGCCTTGGATTGCTCACAAATCAACGAGATGAAGAACCTCAACTTGCTAATAAGCATGGCAATAGGTTGAATGTCGACGCCAAAGATGCAATGCTCAATCAAATACAACTTGCGCTTGTACATAGCTTCTTTTCTCGATGTGTATCCTGTCGATGTGGCGGGGAAAACCCTTTCCCACATATGAACCAATTGCTGCAACATACCCATTGGGAAGGCACCTGAACCGCAGGCGGGATCAAGCACTTTACAATCTTTTATAGCGTTCTCCAATTGTTGTTTTTGGTCGTTCGAGAGCGAAGGCACGTCGTCATCGTAGCTAAGCAAGAGACGCAAGTCGGTTTCAGATACCTGGGTTTTGTCCTTTAGGTATGCCACCAAACTTTCATTCACCATATAGTTCACAATTTCGCGCGGCGTATAGAAGGAGCCCGTAGATTTGCGCACGGATTCGCCCGTTTCGGGGTTATAGGCGGCCAACAGATTCTCAAACACGCGCCCCAACAGTTCGGGGTCAAGTGAAACTTCCACTTCGCGGGGACTGTTCTCCTCGATGGTGAAGTTGTATTGCTCGAACAACCTAACCAAACCTTGCACATGCACATGCTGTTCTTTAACATCACCTCCAACCTTCAGTGGGACGAATTGTTCCTTACCAAAAAACAGTTCGTTGGGTACATGGGCTTGCTTCCGTGGATTACGGCTAAAGCCATCATACTTAAAGCATTTTTCGACATTATTCAATTTTTTTGATTTGTCAAGACAATCAAAAAGACTGGAATTAAGAAAAGGAATGGGGGCAAACAACTTAACAATCTCTTCCTTGCCAATGGAAAACAAATCCTCATAACGATATAAGTTTTTGGTATCTTCGCCATTTTGATTCTTTGCAAACTTCCTCACTTTTTCTACCCCATCTTCATCCACTTCCACGACAGGGCGGTTCAATGTGGCAAAAAACAAGTTTTGGAGGATGGCATTGTAGTAGGTGGAACTGGTGCTCGATTCAGGTTCAAGATTTTTCAACACATTTTTCATCTCGTTGACATCGAACAAGGAACTCGGCACCAATCCCTTCTGTTTGATGAACCACACAAAAAGCATTCGAGTAATCAGACGGATGACTTTCACGCTCTTATCCTTACCCGCATCGGCATCCTCCTTGTCGGGAAACGAGACTGAAGGATGTTGTGTGGCCCAGAGATACCAATTAAACAAGTTATCGTAGAACTCCTTCGACAGCACCTCCACTGAGAAGCGGCTTTGCAAATCCTCAAAAGGCGAAAGGGTCTTGTTACCATCACGGCGTTCGCGTATCTTACCAGTGTCAATTAGATATTTCTCAGGAGTACGCACATGGGCATCGGGTCCCAAAACATAAGAATAGCGACGTGGATTGCTATAGCTGCGCTTGATACGCGAAGACTGTTCAACCGCATCCAACTCTATCTGAAGCAACGAGAAACGCCATTGTCCATCGCCTTCTTTGGGGATAAAGGCTACCAAAGCGTTGTTGTTAAGTGAATTGTGTTGCAACAACTTGAAGGTGTCGTTGGCAATACCCACACGGGCATCGGCTACGGAAGAGTGACGAATCTCGTACACGTCAAGATTGAGACTCTTGCACACACCGATCAATGTGATGTCTGTCGCATATTGAGGTTGAAACCCAATAGGGGTGACTCGAGTTTCCTTTCTTGTATAATCATCGGGAAGGAAAGTCCTGATGAAATTGTCAAACTCATTCCGGTTATAGCGTTGCTTTAAATCAAAGTTGGACATGTTTGTAGGGTTTAGGCTTTATTACTTTCAATTTCTTCGGCAAAAATAAGGGTTTCGGCGCCTTGCGCGATGCCGTCGTAAGTCCTTAGTACGGCACTTACATATTCTTTGCTGACGAAATCAGGCAGGGTTGCATACTGGTTGGTCTTCAGTTTCCCGATTTGTCTTAGCACATAGGTTGAAATGGCGTCATATTCGATTGCGGTCGTCAAATCCTTAAGATAGTCAAGGTCGCAAGCACTTCGTTGCATCATGACATGAAGTTTCTCAAGGGCTTTCCGTTTCGCACGGTTATTGGTGTCGGCACCATTGTCGGTGGTGAACAGGGCATCTCGCAAATCCTTAAAGACGGGTCCGAAATGCTCGCTGACTTGATGTGGCATTTCTTCAACTTTAGCTTCAAGCAATTGCAAGGCTTCTTCTGGGATGAGGTCTTGCGGGGTCCCACCTTTTTCGGTAAATTTGAAAATCAAGTCATTGCCTTTTCTGGCAAAAACCAAGACTCCTTCACGAGGCTTTGAGGTCAAACGACGTATTTTACATCTTAATGGCACATTCATGGCTTCATCCATGACAGGCAAATCGCGCAATTTATTGAGCAGGTCGCGATAAGGCGTATCCCATGATTCTTGTTCTTCCTTGGCTATAGCCCTATTGTATTGTTCCACAAAATAGCTATGTGGATTTTCGTCTTCGGTCAAGATCTTAGTGTCCTCGCCCATAATGGCATGGATCATAGCCATCTTAAATGTGGAAATACGCTTTACCGAAGTGTCAGACTCGCCAATTGCAGTCGGAAAATAGTTGAAGATAAAGAGTTCGTCAAACACCTTTAAGTTGACTCGATTGATACGGCCCACACGCTGGATAACTCGTGTGGGATTGTAAGGAATATCGTAGTTGATGACTGCACCAGCCCTATGCAGGTTATAACCCTCGGAGATGGCATCGGTAGCTAACAGAATACTGTAGTCGTTAACTTGTTGGTCTTTCCTGAAACCGGCGTCAAAATTCCTCTTGATAGTCTCTTTGCTCGTTTTTGAGGCGCTACCAGAGGTATAGGAGAACACTGGTAGTCCTGCCGCCTTCAAATGTTTGTCGAGATAATCGACTGTATCGGCAAACTGACTAAAAACCACAATTTTACGATTCGGCTCGCTCTTTAGCTTTTCTTTTAGGATATGAACGAAACCTTCGAGCTTGGGGTCGCTTGCCACTTTGCTCCAATCTTTCATCACTTTTTCGAGCAATTGAATGTCATGCTTCAAATCGGTCATGAACTCATCTTTCAAGTATTTGGTCGGAATCTCAAACAACCCCTTGTCCTGTAAGTTAGCAATAATTTCTTCGGCAAATGTATCATTGCTTGACCTATAAAGCACCTTGATATCGGGTAAAGAACCTTTTTTGAAAACTGGAACAGCCTTTCGCTCTTTAATCCAGTTCATAATGTTCAAACAATTGTCAAGCATACTTTCGACAGACTTCTTGAAAGCATATTGGGAACTTTCGAAACGACGGACCAACAAGGTGCGCATGAATTTTGCCAAGTTGGTTTGGGTACCAATGAAAAGCTCATAGTCAAACCCGGCATCTTCAACCAGTTTTTTGACAATTTCCGCATAAGTCTTTCCTTTCTCCATGCCAGGCTTAATGTATAGGATAGGTTGGTAGCGAGTGGCCTTGAAACCAATATTTTCCTTGTTCTCCTCTAATGATGGAGGCGTTTCTTCGACATCGTCGTATTGGTCATCGAATGCCTCGTTTGAAGCTTCAACTAAGTCAGCAGTGGCACTAGGTTTGTTGTCGCTTGATTTTGGTGAAATGGCATGTAGGGTGTTGATATACAGCTCTGTCAATTCGCCCAAATCATACTCAAGTAGCTGTGGGTCATTAACTTTTGGAAACTCAATACCTTGGTGCTTCAAATCCTCAGCATAGTCTTCGATTTTTTTCAAGTCAATTCTTGAACGACGTACTACCACAGGTTCAATAATCATGCGGATGCGTTTTGCAATAGCTTGTATCTCCGACTCATATTTGGCAAACTCGTCAGGAGATGCTACGGCTGGGTCAACGGCTATTTGCATTACAACACCATCTTTTGTGCGATATGAATCCTTGAGCTTGCGATAACGGGCGATAAGTTCCCTGAACTCCTCGCCAAGGTTATTTACGGTACTCAGTGTGGATTTTGTTGGAATTTGGAAGAGTTTTATTAAAGCATAAATATCGGAAGGGGCGTTGTTGAAGGGGGTGGCTGTCAGCAGCATTACTTTGTTGCCTTGGCACAATTCGTGAAGCATGGCATAATCCTTCGTGGTGTCGTTGCGATAATTGTGCGCTTCGTCTAAAACGATAAGCCAAGGTTCATTGTTTCTGGAATTAATTGTTTTTTGATGATAATAGTCTATTGCGTTTTCAATCAATCCATTGCTAAAAACAGCTGTGTGTCGCAAACCAAAATCCTGTACATATTCTTCCCATTGAGCTTTCAAGTGTGGGGGCGCGATAATGATAGTCCTCAAATCAAGATTGTTAGCTATGGTAGAGCCAATGATACTCTTGCCCAAGCCCACCACGTCAGCAATGATTACACCATTATGCTTTTCGATGGCATCAAGTCCAAGGCGGATGGCATCGGTTTGATACTTCAAATCAAAGAATTCACCCTTCGTAATCTCGTTAGGGGTATGGATTCGTTTTGAATCGTCAATGGAGAAATACTCATTCAAGACACGCAAGAAAAGCAAATACGGCGTGGGGAGCTTTTCAAACCAAACATGCTTAATAACGCCATCTTCAAAATCCTTTATATGATCTTTGTCAACCAACACATAAGCATCATCCCAAAGCGCATTAAAGATTTCCATAGCATTGTCATATTCGGGCTTGGCATGAAATCTGACATTGATTTCGTTGTTGTCTCTTAGTCCGCTATATGTCAAATTGCTAGAGCCTGTTATAACTGTTCCAGGGGTCAGACCATTTTCACATAACGCATCATAATAGGAAAAGATATACATCTTTGCGTGACTTGGGTCCTTGGTTTTTCTGATTTCCAATGAGCCATTCTTGATTTTCTCGTAATATACCTTGAATGCTTCAAATTGTGTATCGTCTTCGAAATACTTTGACTTATTGAACAAAGCAACCATAGACTTGTTAAAATCAGACCGAATAGCTTCAGTCGATGACTTTTGCGTGGCGAGTTTCTTGACAAAAAAGTCAAATTCCGCTGTTTCCTTCAACAATTCCTGTTCCAATTCCAATCCGACAAGGATTCGCATTGGCTTGTCGATGACGCTTTGATAGATTTCCTTGATGCCAGAGAAATAGAAATATCCCACAAGGATATCCAAACTCTTAGTTTTAGAAGGCAAAATGCCTTTTATAACCTTAGCGAGGTCGCTGTCTTTGGTGTTTGTAATAAAGTATTCGCTTATACCAGCCATATTTTTTATTTGTATTATTTGGAAATTGCAAAAATAAGAAATAACTATTAAAACTACTATAAAAACCTAAATCGGTTTGATGATCTACTAATACATTGTATCCTTAATACAAGTCGTTTTCAGAAAGGGTGCAAGGATATATAGTTTAATTGTTTTGTCTCCTATGGTTAGAATTAGGCAACCCCAACAATTCTCCACGATACTTCGCCACCGTCCTGCGCTCAATAATGAAGTGCAATTCTTTCAAGGCTTGGCAAATCTCTTCATCACCTAAGGGCTTGCATTTGTCCTCGTGGTCAATCATGTCTTTGATCATTTGGAGTAATGCGAGTCGGGGTACTTGGTCATCCTTCTGCTCCGGGCTTGCTGTAAATTTCCTAACAACGCCTTCGTCAAAGAGCGATGGTTTCTCTAAGGTGCTCTCATGATTGTCAAGCGAGAAGGTCTTTGTCGGGCCATAGACGCGTACGTCTCGGGCGCAACGCGACACGGTGGTAAAGTCCAGCCCTGCTTCTCTAGCCACGTTTTCAAGGGTTAATGGTTTGGCATAGAAGTAGTTGCCCGTGACTATCAGTAAACGTTGCAGCTTCACGCAGGCTTGAAGGGTCTTGATGATGCTTTCGCGACCTATGCTGCCGTCGTAAGTAAACAAGGCAAAGATGGCTTGGTCGTAACCAAAGGTGTCTGTCAGATTTTGATAGCTGTAATCGTTATAATCTTCCGAGAGCCCAAGAGTCTTTGTGTCATATAGTTCCTTAATCCGATTACCTTGGTAGTCAAATATGCAGACGCCCATTTTGGCTGGGTGAGAAGACCTTGTGCCTGTCGACACTATTGGGATGTCGGCTTGCATGCCAATGAAGTTTGCCAATTTCAACAGTTCTTCGGCCGAAGTTACCCGAACGGTGTGGCTTTTGTTGTCACTATCGGTGAAGGTAAAGGTAATCGTGTTATAGGCACCAGTGAGGGTTAAAGAGCGCTGGGTGTTGGTGGCATCGGGCACCGTTATGGTATTTTTCATAAATCTATAATAATGTTTGTTGTGTCTTTTGTTTTGACAAACGATGCGCCAGATAAAACAAAATTGGCGTGCCATTTGTCAAAACAATATTGATTTAGGCTGCAAGAGGACCAAATTGAATTGGTCCTACTAGTTTTCTAAAAGTATTATTGAGCTGTCTATTAACATATTTTCTGTCTTTTCCAAGCATTTCCCCAATTACCTCTGCGGTCATAATTGTATGGTCACAGAATCCAAAATAACAATGGGTAATGAAAATTTCTTCTGAAGTAAGTTTCCAGGAATACTGCTTAAGCAAAGCTTTAACTTGTTGTTTAATAGAGTTTTTTATCATATACATCAGGATTTGGTCGAGTCTATTTGTTATCAAATATCGTGCCATAAATTATTTATAGGGTGGATAAAGTTGAAATAAATGGTAAAAAGTCTTGATAAAGTGTGGTCGATATTATCCATTCTTTCAACGCTTATCCTTCTCTTTATAGAGCAATACTAGCTCGTTATCAACACTGGATGACAAAAAAAGCTAACTCATCAAAGCTGGCCTACTTTCGGAAGTTGGTATAAATCACACCTTATTACCTTGGATTATTTCGAATTTCTATATGATTTATAGAAACATGAAGCTTCTGTTTTTTGTTTTGGTCGTGTATAAAGATTATTTTCCTATCTTTGAAGCTCAAATTTACAACACAGCATACCATGATGATTCCCGACGAAGCATATAAAAACAATTTGGATCTCGTTGAGTTTGAAATACCCGAAGGCACCCGCCACATCGGAAAAAGTGCTTTCGCGGGTTGCGAGAACCTGCGTTCCATCATCATCCCCAACAGCGTCACTGTGATAGGAGAAGCTGCATTTTGGGGCTGTCGTAGCCTGCAATCTGTTGTGGTTCCAAAAAAAGTTAGAACAATTCGAAACGAAGTGTTTTACAACTGCTATCAACTGAAATCCATCACCCTACCCCAAGGGTTGCAAAGTATTGGGGATTGTGCGTTCTCAAAGTGTTTTGAATTGGACAATCTCGTCATTCCTTCAAGCGTAAAGCGCATTGGTGAATTTGCCTTCGACAGATGTGATCACCTGAAGCATATCATTATGCCTTCAGACATCCAGATCACAGTGAATGCCTTTGGGGTCAACAATAACAATAATGTATAATAGAAATCATAACCAATGGAAAACTACAAAGTCAATGATGGAGTGGGGATCATCCCCGAAGGGACAACGGTAATTGCCGAGGATGCTTTTAGAGACCGCACCGACCTTATCAGCATTGATATCCCTGTTTCGGTGAAAGAGATAGGCGATGCTGCCTTTTTGGGGTGTTCTAACCTAAAAAACATCACCATTCCAAACTCGGTTACCAAAATAGGCCGTTTCGCTTTTGCTGATTGCGAGGAATTGACGGAAATCACGATTCCACATTCGGTAATAACGATCATGAAAGGCGCTTTCAGGGCTTGTTCGAAGGTGAAAAGCATTGCTTTGCCAAACAATGTAAGATACCTCAATGAGTTTTTATTTGAGCGTTGTGAGTCGTTAACCGAAGTCTATCTGGGTAAACATATTAAAGACGTAAAACCATGGGCGTTTGAGGATTGCACCTCATTAAAGCATATTTATGTGCCTCAGGGGCAGGTGGAGCAGATCAAAGACATGTTGCCCGAAGACCTTAGAGCGTTCGTTGTTGAACGGCCAGAGGAGGTTGGTGAACCGCCTTTGTTCTTAGATTGACGAGCCAGTGTTTATCGCTGAGTTTACAAATTTCAGGGTTTCAGCTCCATTATTGCAACTCATGAATCACCCCATGAACGGGATAATAAATCAATGCGTGCGCGACGTCAATGCCGGCATTCTTAAGGCTTGAGGCGTATGCGGAGAGCTGGGGATATTTTCCTCGGCTGTACGAATGGAGATCGACACCTTGGAAGGACTTGTAGTCCACCAACACGCAGTATTGGCCATGCTCGTCAGAATAATGCCACAACAAGTCCATCTCACCACGCAGCGTTTGGCCAGTTGGCAGCGTCGCCTGGAAGGGATATTCCCTCTCAGTGCCGTCGCCCTCCCGCTGCGGGAAATGCTGCTGCAACTGGTCATACAGCCAATCAGCGGAACGGAGGATGGCATCGACATGACCGGCAAGCTGTCCCATAAAGCCATAGCCGCCGATGACACGCAAAGCGGCTTCCTTGTTCGCTTCATCTTGTCCTGGCCGATAAACCGCAAAGATGTCGTGGATGCATGTGCCGATGGTGGCATAGTCGCTGCCCCAGCCTTTCGAACTGATCTCGGTGCCTTTTTCAGTCCAAGCGCGATGCGTAGTGTAGCCATCAAAGGTTTCTATCTTACTGGGAGAGAGATAACGCTTTTCAAAAGACGTGTGCTTTGTGGGTTTTTCCTTTATGCTGTATTCGTCGGATGCATTGGCATCATCCTCGGCGAGCAATGCCGTGGGTTCCAACTGGCAAGGTTTGAATTCCTCTTTGCCCCAGACGTTCTCTACGGTTGGGTTTACTACACCTGCATTGATGAGCCAATTATATTTCCCATTATAACCAAAGGTGATGAGTTGGTCTTTGGCGCGCGTCATGCCCACATAGAGCAGGCGGCGTTCTTCGCTGGCTGCTTTGGGAAGCAGAAGGTTATGAATCGGCTGTATCACAATATTGTCCAATACGGCCGCAGGAATGTCGCTGTTGTATTGTTTCAGAATGAACGGGAAGAAATGAATATAATAATCCTTGTTGAAGGGGTCGGCAGCCGTTGCATTGTCATTTAATACCATCTCACGCACTCGCATGAAGTTTTTCCTTATGAAATCCTTTTGTTCCATTACGTCCTTCTGCAAGCCATGCATGATCACCACGGGCCACTCCAAGCCTTTGGCACCATGATAGGTGAACACCTTCACCGTATCCGACATATTGTCCTTTTCCTTGTCTGGCTCGTTGCTGTTCAAATAGTTGATGAATCCGCTGATGGAGCTTCCTTGGCCCATTTGCAGGCACATCTCGTCATAATCATTGGCAAGGTGTTGCAGGGTGGCGAGGTTCTGTTGTCGGATGTGCGCATCACCCCATCGGGCAGTCAGCGCAGGGATGTTGCATTCGTAAATCAAGCCCCTGACCATTTCGGGAATGGAAAGATGCTTATAGCGTTCTGATTGCTTAAGCAACTCCAACACGGCATCGTCTTGCCACTGGTCGGTCAGGTTATTTCGCTCGATATACTCGACATAGTCAATACGGTCTTTCAAGATTTCTTCGGTCTTCTTGCCCCACAACAGCCGCATCAGATCGGCACGGACATGCTTGTCCGATGGGTTTTGCAGAAAATGCAACAAGGTAACGACCAGTTGGACTTCGATGCGTTGCATGATGGCATCTTCTGGCTCTGAAACGGGGACGTGGAGGCCTCGTAGGGCTTTCACAATCTTTTTCGCATCTTCGTTGGTCTTGCAGAGCACGGCGATGTCACGTGGAGAGATTTCTGAGGGGGCGCAGTCGAGTTGACCTTTATGTACCAACATCTTGGATTGTAACAACTGTTTCACTTGGGTTGCCAAATCCAATGCTGCGCCTTCGACATTATGTGCCGTGCTTTCAAGATGGGCAATTGCAGGGTATGTGACATTGTCAATCTTGTGATGCGCATCCAACTTGATGAGCAGGTCGTTGATGCCATCTTTTTTGAAGGGTTCATAAAAGGTCTCGTTTACCAATTCAACCAGTTGCTGTCGCGAACGCCAGCTTTGTGTCAGGCGGCCTGTGCCTAAGTTGTTTGGCCCTTCTTCCGGATGGATGGCACTGTCATTATAGAATTTTCCGAAATGACGTGCTACTGAGTTCACCAATTCGGTGTCTGACCCACGGAAGCCATAGATGGCCTGCTTGGGGTCGCCCACCCAATAGGAATGGCCTCCGCCTTGAGCGACCAGTTCCGACAAGCGGTTGAAGATCTTCAGCTGGATGGGGTTGGAATCTTGGAACTCGTCCACCATAACCAGACGGTAGTGGCTGCTGACATAGTCTTGCACCTCTTTTTCGTCAGTGAGCAGTTGCAAGAACAGCTGCTCCATATCGTTGTAGGAAATCAGTCGGTTTTTCTTCTTATAGTTGATGTAGTCGTTGCGCCAGACCTCAGCGAGCTTGAAGATGGACTTGACGAAAGGTTCTAGAATCGTTAAGTTCTCAGTATCGGCAGGTACCTTCGACGCTTCTGCCATCAACAAAGCATATTCGGGACAATTTGCATTAATATTCCTACCCGCAGGATGTTCTAAGTCTTTTGCCAACGACCGCAAGTCCAACATGTTGTTGCAATTGTTCAAAAGAGGAGCTATGGCTTCACGTTGTGTCCTTGCAACACCTGTATTTAAACCAAGAAGATATTGGTAGTAAGCATTCAAATAGATTAATAGTTGGGGCAATAATCTTCGATCAACATTCTTGTTGAAAACTGCTCTCAGGGTCTCTATACTCTTTTCGATGCTTATTTGGAGATTGGTCACGTTGTAATACTCCATCTTCTCCACAATATCCCTGAGGTATCTTTGCCAGAAAAGATAATCGGGATTGCCTGAAGAATCGCAGATGTCGAAATAGTTGCGGAAACGTTTGAAATTGTCCAAGTCTGCCTGTGTTTTCAGCTTGCCATTAGTATCCGTTTCGTTCATGATGCGTGCCAGCGATTGGTTCATATAGTAATCCTCATCGCGCTCCGAAATGGGTTGGATGTCGGCCCCATAATCCAAAAGATACCAGAACTTTTGGATAAAATGCAGTGCTACGGAATGCACCGTTCCCATGGCAGCGCTATCCATTTGTGCGGCGGCATCAAGTTTCCCCTCGTCGAGAATCTGCACCCGCGCTTTTTCCCTGAACTCAGCCGCAGCCAATTCGGTGAAAGTTGTCAAAATCACTTGTGATGGCTCCACCTCCCCATTTGAGAGTTTCTCGGCCAACAAATTGGTTAAGGTGTAGGTCTTTCCTGACCCAGCACCGGCATTGATATAAGTCGTGTTTTTCATTTCAGTCTGCCTTTTAAGATGGGATGTGATGTGGGTGTTTCAGCGGGTTCTTTTTTGTCATTATCGTAACGAGGTTTTTTGGACGGTCGGAATATATATTCAGACTGCTTCGTTTTAGTTTTTTCGTCCACTTCCAAAGGACAGAGGTTTTGTGCGTCTTGGCTTGCATAATAACATGTCGGATCTTCAAGAAGCCCCATCATCTCTGCTTCCTCGATATGACCTCGCTTGATTTCTTCCATGCGATATTGGAATGCATTTTTGATTTTCTCAAACAAATCGCCAGCCTCACCATCAATATGCTTGATCAGAGATGAGCCTTCAATTTCGTCGAAGTCAGAAGTAATCAATTGTTTCACTGGCATCAGGTAGTAGCCGACGCCGACCACCTTCTTTCCGGGATAGGTGGCCAACACAGTTTGTCGGTACAACTCCAACTGAATGGCATTGTTTTGTTCCAGCTTTTCTTTAAATCGCTTACCAAAACTCCATTTGAAATCGAAGATGACATAATCGCCTTGGCTGTTGGTCATCAGAAAGTCGATACGTGCGCCAAAAGCTCCGATGCCTTCCAAGGATAACGCGTCGTTTTCGTTGGCGGGGAAAGGCAATTCGCAACCCACGGGTTTTAGTTTGAGTTGCTCCATAATCGAGATGAGCGCGAGCATACTCTCCTTCAAATCTTCTTTGAAATTGTGTAGTTCGCTGGCGTTCTCCGGTTGCAATAGGATAAGACCTATGGCATTGATGGCTTCGCCGAGGCGCTGGTCATACTCGTTTTCGGTGAGACTCCGCATCTTGGCATAGTCTTTTTCCCCATCTTCAACAATATGTTGGAAGAAGTAGTGCGCAACCAGGCCCTTGGTCAGATAGGTGCTCTTTAACTGTTCGTCGTCGGGTAACGACAGCTTGGCCACATGTTGCATCACATAGTTGAACGGTAACTGGATGAGTGTGTCGATGGAGGTGTTGCTTTCCTTGCGTCCTTCGTAAGCCAGAGCCCCTAGCTCGTAGGCAAACTCCGGTTGATAGTGGTCAATGGGTTTTGTCATTATGTTTCCCGCTTGCATCGTAAAGATGGTGTCGGGATTTTCGCTAGGCATTTTTCCTCCATTCATATAGTTGGCTTCAGCCACCATGCTGTGTTCGCTCAAACGTGTGGTGCCGTCGTAAGCGCTTCTGACGAGGATGACTTGATCTTTTACTGCGTTAAGAAGACGGATGCGCTCGTTGCGAAGGGTCTTCAAATGTTGGCCGAAGTCGGGCAGCTGTACATTGTTGTTGCTGAGGTAGGTGCGCTCATCACTATTGAGGAAATCGTATGGGTCGATTTCGGTGTCTTCGGCCTGGCAGTCGAGCCACACAAGGGTGTTGGCTGGCATGGCCATGCAACGTACATCGTTGATGACGTTAAGGGAACCACGCTCTGGTTGTTGCAACGCATAGTTCATTGGACGATAAATTTGGAGCAACCGCTTTTCGATGTCATCGTATGCAATCGGATTGGGCAATGAAGTGGTAGCGGTGGAGAAGGAAGATAACAAATCAGATAGTCCGTGCAATTGTTTGACGCGCTCCTCTGTTATGACCTCTAAGCCATTGCAACCTTGAACCCATTCCTGCAGTTGGGAGATATAGTCCACCAAGTCCTCTTTCGGGATTCCGCTGTCGTAGGGTTTGCGTATGACGTTCAGGAAAGGCATCTTTTTGGCTTTGGCCTGTGGTGTGGCTTTTCCTTTGTCGTCCAAAAACTCAAACGACGCTATGGAATTCTCCCAATCGTCGCGCCATTGGCCGTCAGCGCGTTTTATCTTCTCTCCAAAGCCGCCGTTTTTCAACAGCACTCGAGCCAACTCATAACGCAATTTGGCGGGTATTGGGCTCATTGGGAGCTGGAGGTATGAAACGAGGTTGTAGATGTTGACAGGGCGGGCGAAGACGCTCATGCTCAGTTTGAACAGTTGCAACAGTTGCGGGTTGCTTTGTGTAAGCGAAGCGTGTACGGCGGGTTTGTCCCAAGTGTATAAAGTATAATTCAATCGCATATTGTCGCGGTTGACTACGACCGTGTTTTCGGGAAGCTCGGCCACCTGCGCCATCCACTCGTAGGCCTCGTTCACGTCGTCAAACTCCAGTAGCTTGATTTTGGTGACATCCAACTGGGCGGGGTCCGTCGTTTCCGGTACGGTCTTATGTAGGGTCGTCCCGTGTTTTTCTATTCGCTCCAAGGTGCGTTGTGCCAATGTGGGAATTTCGCTCCACGGACAGTCAATTTGGATGTCGCGCAAGCTGTCGGCCAATGATTTGTTTTCACAAGCCTCATAGACCTCCCGCCAATAGTCGGGAGCGCCTTTTGTATGGAAATCGGTTTCGATGTCGGCCAAGACGGAGAGTTTGGTAAGCCTTGCCCCTGTCACCTTTCCATCCCATCCTGCCATCAGCAGGTCGTCGCGCCAATGCAGCAGTTTCGATGCCACACCAAAGGGATCGATACGGGCCGCCTTTTCAAAAGGTGTACCGCTGAGATGCTTTTGCATAGCGTTGTGGTAATCGGCTTCTCGTTCCACATCGGCTTTGGCGGTGGTGGGGAGGCCAAGACGCAGCCCCAGTTCCTGTAAGAGACCCTTTGTACCCAAATACTCGGTCCCCATCACACGGGGTCGGTCTCCGAGAAAGATTTCTTCGTCATATTCTGGACGATAAACGATTTTTATCATGGTATTTGCGATTGCTTTTTCAGCTGCAAAGTTAAAAAACTCATGCAACTGCGAACTCAATGTAGATTATTTGTTTCACCATCTCAAGCCCCCTTTAGGGTACTGCTTTTTGATGCCGCTGTAGTTCTTCGGTGAGAATGGGTTGTTGCCGTGGTGGTTTTCGCAAAGATCGGCAATGAATGCGCTGACTTTGATATGCAAGTCAATGGCTGCCAATGGGTTATCGAGGTCGGTCTTGATAGTGATGATGGGAGCCTCGTTGGGAAGTACCTGCCAGTCGGCATTAGGTGTGGTTTTGCGGATGTTGGTGGCAATCTTTTCTTCTTCGGGGCTGACCAGGAGGATCACTGCAGCGTCGCTTTCCAAAAGAGTGTGGGTCTTCTTCTGGTGCCGCGTGTGGTTGCTGGCGAAGATAAACCTGCCATGACAGAAGTTGCGGTAGTCGGTCACCTGGGCCGACACCATGCCGCTCTCGGCCAACACCGACTCAAGATAGTGGGCTGCGGGTTCACCATAGCCGCCATGCAGCACCAAGAAGTGTTGGATGGACGAAAGTGAGGTCAGGGGTTCATCTGAGTTGTTGAGTTCATACTGGTAACAATGGGTCGGATCGAGGTCGACCTTCAGCTGCTCACTGGCCGACTTCCCAGTGAAGGCTTTGTAGAACAGTGCATCTCGGTAGAACTGCTTTGTCACAGAGATGAAGCCTTCTTGGAAAGAGCCGTCATGGGGGTGTTTAAAGAGGAATACCTTGTCCTTGTCAAGTAGCTTCAGGAGGATGTTCTTCTCGCTGTCTACACTGGTGAAACCGCCGGTGTTCTGTGGGTTGACTGCCGCCATTCGCTTGGTCGCATCTTTGATGTCAATGTTATTACCGCCATCCGACATCAACAGGCAACGGCAGCTTCGGAGCACCACGTCCGACATGGAACGCAGCATGAAAGGGGTGGTGCTTTTCCCGATGCCCACATATTGTTCATAGAGCATGCTGGCATAATGGCCCTGCATGCCCCCGTTGCCGACAAAGAGCATGGGCTTTCCGGGTTCGGCAAAGAGGAAGTCGTGTAGTTTGCTGACATCTTGGCTATCAGCTAGTTTGAGTGCTTCTTCAGTTCCTTTCAGGATTTCCGACATTAATGGTTTGCTCATAGGATGTTGTGTTTGGTTTTTTATTTATAGTCTACTTTGCAACCGTTTTCAACTTTGAAAGCGCTTTTTCTTTCATTCTCCGGTTTTCCCCAACAATTGTTTATTCCGAAATATAAGATGCTTTGATAATTATATCTTGACTTCTTTCTTGCTCCCCTCAACCAAAACGTACTTGGAGCCTTTCAGTTTCACATCGATGTGCTCAACCTTCAGGATGTGTGCCTTATTGGCATCGAAGACAGCACAATTCTTCAAGCCATCAGGTTTTGATTGTGCCTGTGGCCACACATTGCAGAACACGCCGATGCTGTCGAGAAACGCCGCTGCGGCCTTTTCCGATTCCAAGCCTACCTTTTTGCTGTTGGTGAGCGTCATGCCAATCCATTTGCGAAATTCCTTTCCAAGTTGAGTCTTTTCCTGTGGGATGGCTTGGCCGAGTTGGGCTTCTGCACGTTTGACGATGGCTTCAGGAACGGGTTGGGCCGAGACCAGATGGTTGTCGTCGGTCAATTCAGGGATCTCCACGGTGTAGAGATAATGGTCCTTCACGGGTGGAAGGTTGCGGGGCTGGGAATAATGCACCGCGCTCGCTTCCGACTCGGTCAGATAAACGCCGAAACCGAACTTGATGCCAGTGCCGTCGCCGGCTTTACTTAAATCGAACTTATTGAAAAGCTCCGGAGAACCGTGATAACAGGTAATCATATCATTGCTGTTTTAAAATGTTTATAAATGCAAATGCGTCGTCGGGCAACTTGTATTCCAGCTTACCTTTGTCGCGCAGCTCCATGAGAAGCCGGCCTAAGAGATTGGGACCGACATAGGAACCTTCACGTAGTTTCACGCCCCATGCATCTGGGTTCTTTTTAGGAAAACTAGACTGGTCTTCAACGATGTATTTGCCTTTGGAACGTTCCAATTCTTGACGGAACTCCTCGCTCTGTTCGTATTTCTTTGTAAGACAGAACTTCATGGCATCGATAATCATCTTGCTCCAATCCTCGCGACGATGAGTCTTTTCCCAGTGCTTGGAAGTCATCTTGGGATTATTGGCACTAAAGATTGTCTTCACGGGTTCTTCGTCCTTGAATTTCATCAGCTGGAAAAGACGTTCGCTGGTGTCGAAGGTGACCCCTTCTACAACGATGGGTATATGTCCAAAGTTACTGAAGACACCCCACTCCTCTGCTACCTTTAGAATTCTCACACATTCTGAAGCCGGGTATGACTGTAAGCCCCAATACTCAGGATAATTGTCACGTATAAAATCGGATATGCTATAAAAACTCATATTTTATCATGTATCATTCCCTTACTGCTCATAAAACTAACGCTCCTCGAGGCTATGGTAGCAGCTGTTTCCAGCACTTTTCTCACATTGCCTTCGGTAAGCTGAGCGATGTCGGTCTTGTCCATCTTGCACAGCTCAGCCAGAATGACCGATGTGGTCCAGTCGCCTGCGCCTTCCCAATCAACTTCGTTGGGATTGGGCACTGGCGCAACATGCTTCCATCCTTGACCACGTAGATTGAACATCATTCCCTTATCGCCCAATGTACGAATAAAGAGCTTGTCGGGGTAGTTGTCAGTAAAAGCGACATCGGTGATATGGGTTCCCGAGAACTTCACAATGTCGCTCGCCTCTACGCAACGGAGAAACTTGCTCATCTCCTTATTGCCATCAGGCTCGTAATACACCAGCACGCCTTGTTCCTTCAGCGCTTTGGCCAACTCACGCGGTCCAGCCTCAGTCACGTCGAAGAAATAGGCGTCGGGCTTGAAATCAAGTTGCTCGAGAAAACCGGGCACCTGGTCTTTGCGGAGGTATTTCCGTTTCACGAAACGGCTGTTGGGTGACGTGAGATGGAAACCTATGGTATGCCGACCGTCCTGATCGAGCTTGTGCGTGCATTGTATTAAAGCAGTGCCCCCGTCAGGACTGTTCTTAACAAAACGTGTATTGGCGCCGTAGTGTTTCAGGTCAGAGGTGATCTTCAACCCTTGTCTTGAATCGTCGAAATGGCCTATAGGGTATGTCTCCACGCCGAGATAAGGCAACATGGTCATCACATTGCCGCAAGTGTTACCCACCTCTTCGATGAAGAGCTTGTCAACGAAGGGGTTGCGTTTCTTGGTGGTGTCGAATCCCTCGGGGTATTCGCGTTGGTAGATGATGTCCAAGGCGATGTTGCCGGTACCTAAAATGCATTTCTTCATGTTATCTTGATTGATAATAATCCCAGTATTCCTTAACAAAATAGACGTTTCCCACATCTGTTAGCGGCTCGAAAAGCGGTGCCATTGTCTCTACGCCAAGGTTGGTCTTTTTGCTGATGCCTACATTCTCGATGACAAACGTCTTTTGAGGCTGGCTTAACACCTTGTTGATCAGCCCCTCGACATCTTTCTTGATCACGTCCATGGACGCACCGATGGTGCAGATGGGATAACCTGATAGGGGATAGTGGTTGAATCGGCTGATATGCGTGTTGGAGAAGCCTTTCTCGCCATCGGTGTCATCGGCGTTACTGCCATACACCACGATAGTATCAGCGCTCCATCTTCTGACGTTCGGAGGCGTGACCCGGTGGTTGCTCAACTGGGTGCCGTCGAATTCGTTGATCACATCAAGAAGCTCCTTGGGAATACAATATGCCGCCTGCTCAGCCAGCTCGACGGGGACACCATAATACGCCGCGGCGATGGCTCCCGCCATGCAGGCCACCGTATCCGTGTCGTTGCCGTAGGTGATGGCTGTACGTATGACGTCTTCATAGTCGTTGCCGCTGAGGAAGGCGATGATGGCATCGGGAGTCGAATACCTAGCCAGCTCCTGGTGATAACCCTGGATGCTTGACTTGCTCTTGATCTCCTCAACGGACTGGTCAAGGTCGTACCCGAAGGTGGATTCGACATAGTGCTTGATCTCCTCTTTCGTCTTTCCTATACGTGCCAAGAACACGGAAGTGGCTATGGCTTGTGCTGCCTTGATGCCTTCCACGCTGTTATGCGTCGGGATGGTGGCCTCCTCGGCCATCTTCATGACGTCGTCGAGGCTTTTCCCGCGAAAGCCAACGGCACTGATCCTCATCCCACTGCCGTTGCCGGCACTGTTGTTCTGGAACGTCCAGTCGTCGTTCTTCAGCCACCCCTTGAACGAGTGCCCGAAGCCCGCTGTCGGATACTTTTTGCCCCAGGTCCATAGGGCCACGGCGTATGATTTCTGATGCAGCAGTGCATCGGCAATGGCGATGGTCAGCACGCTGTCGTCGGTGAAGGTGCTGTCGGCTCCAAACAGCTTGAAGCTCTTCTTTGGGGGTTCTTTCACAAATTCAAAGCGTGAGCCGGCGATGTCGCCGATGACTGCTCCAATAATACCGTAAATTTTATTGTCGTTTATCATTTTCATGCTTTTTGACTAAACAGGCTACAAAGATACTAATTATTGCGATGAAAGCAAAAGCTTTTCAATAGATGATTGATTGTTGCCGAATCGACTTGCCCTTGTGGGTAAGTGAGTTGTAATGTGAGGATGATGTCGCCATTGTCTGTGTTGGGGAAACGAGCTGTTTTTGTGTAATGTACTGTCCCATCAACGTCTACAGAGCTTTTCACATAGAATATACCATCTTGCTGGTAACTGTCGAAGCCATTCGGGGTCAAGTCGTCCAACTTCATCCAATGCAAGTCCTGGCAACCATATGCAACCAGGTCCATCCCTTTGCCATGACAACGGATACCATCGCCATTCTCAGGCGGTGGATCCATCGTCATGAAAGAGGGATAGTCCAGCTCAAAGCCAAAGCGTTCGTTGTGGTAATGGACATATTCCGTGGTTTTAGGCTGACAGCCGGTCACAAAAAAAAGCCATATGAAAAGCAATAAGAATTTCTTCATGATCCCTAGACTTAACTGATTTTCTTTTTCTTAATGTTCAGATCGTATCCTTTCGACGGCCATCCCATGTGAATGTCGAGGATTACGCTGATGATGAGCCACGCCACCATCATCCACGACAGGAAGGTAAGCAACACATCTTCGATGATCTCTTTTGTCGAGATGTACTCGATCTCCTTGTCATAGAGGTAGAAGTATTCGTACGAGAATATGCCTATGGCCGAGACAAGTATTCCGATGATGTACCAAGTGATAATGCTAGTCATACTATTGTGGTATTAGGGTTAACGTCAGGGCCTTCAGGCGGCGCAGGAAGCCGATGGGGCTTCCTGCAGTTCTTTGGCGGTCTTTGGGAGGAGGCTCTTGGCAAAACAGTTCACGAGGCTCTTGGCCTGGGCCATTTCTCTCTTTGAGCCGACCAAGAGGTGGTAGAACACCGTCGACTTGGTGTTGAAGACAAGGGCCACGACGGGGCCGTTGCCTTGGGCGCGCAAACGGAGCGGCTCGACGCAGGGTTTGGCCTCGAAGGCTTTTCGGGCGAGCAACTCCGAACTCAGCTTTCTGAGCGAAAGCAACTTGTGGCGATAGATCACCTCCCCAATGGTGACTTGTTCGTACCACACGTCGTTTACGAAGGTGGTTTGGTGGGTTTCGTTACCGGCCGACTTGAGCATTTCGGCGAATTCCGTTTGGTTGAGCAGTTGGATCTCCATAGTATACCGTTTTTTTGTTGATAATGGAGGGTGAAGACACCCCTGTGGCGCCCTGCCACATAATACTATAGAACAAACCAGTGGGTTTTTCAACCAGGGGGAGTGAAAAAAATTACAAATCCCTTTACAAATGTGGCACAATGTCTATGGTGCTGCTGGACGATTGCGGATTCTGATTGACCTGAATTTGTACAGGTATTTTTTCCTTCACTTCTTCGCGGTGGCTGATGGCACACACCTGGCGGTTGTTGCTGGCATGCAGCGACTCGAGTGTTTCGATAGCTTTGTACAAAGGCTCGCCGCTCAGCGTACCAAAACCTTCGTCGATGAACAAGGTTTCCACTTTCAAGCTTTGGCCAATCTCGCTTAAGGCTAAGGCCAAGGCTAAAGAGACGAGGAAACTCTCGCCACCCGAAATGGTACTCGCCGGACGCCTCACTCCGCCTTGATAGGCATCTTCAACGAGGATGATCAACTCTTGCCCAGGCACAGCATGCAAGGTGTAACGGTCGGTGAGGGTATGCATGTGGACGTTGGCAGCCTTAACCAAATTGGCGAGGATATAACTCTGGGCGATAAGACGGAATTTGTCGCCTTTGTCATCTCCAATCAGCTTGTCCAACTTGTTCCAACGTTCAAACACGGCTTTTCTCTTGTCATACTCAGTCTTAAGGTTGGCCAAATCCTCTTTTCTCTTGTCGTCGTCTTTCAATTGTTGTTCAATGGCGCCCGATTCTCTCCCCAAAGGAATTATCTGCTCTTTCAGTACATTGACGGTGCCTTGCAATGACGCAATGGTTTCGTCCTCAGAAATTACTGGCTTGACCTTCTGGTGGTCTTCCAATTGCTCGTTAACAGCTGTCAACGCTCCTTGTGCGCTAGCAAAGGCCTTGGTTTTGTTTTCTATGGATTGACGCTGCTGCCCAATTTGGTCCTTGAGTTGCAGCAGTTGCTCCAAGCGAGGCTCAGTCATGTTGGGGTGCTCACCTAAGTAGTCGTCTAGCTGTTTACGGTTGGTTTGGTGGTTGTCCATGGCCTTCTCTTTGGCTGTTAAGGTAGCCGCGACATGGTTTGACAACGACTGCATTTCATCTAGTATATTGGCCCGTTCTTCTGCTTTTTGAGGACCGAAAGATTCCCATTCAGGCAACTTCTCAAGCAGCTGTTTGAACGACACTTTTAGAATGTCGGCTTTGTTTTTCTTCAAATCGTCAAGGTCGCTTTGAAGCTTTTCGCGGTTCATGGCGCGTTTGATTCTTTTTTCAAGGTTAGTTTTATCCTGTTCCGTCTTTTCCATGGCTTGCTTCAAAACCTCAGTCGTGTGCTCGTCCAATTGCCTGATGTTGCATTTTTCTAATGAGCGCAACGCGTCCTCTTGGGCTTTGTGGAGCGATTGGTCTTCTTGGAACGCCTTCAGCTCTCTGTCGTAAGCCGGTTTGTTTTGCTTCAGCCAGATTGAATATGTGTTTTGCCGATTGTTAAGATCGTCAAACACTATTTTGGCGTCATCTCGATTCTTTTTTGCTTTGGCTACAATGGCTTTTAGTTGCTCCTCGTGCGGAACGGTGTCAAGCGATTTCACAGCTTGGCCACAAATGGGACATTTATGGTTCAATTGCAAATTTTCGCGCAGTTTTTCGGCTAAGGTGTCGACCGCCAAGTTCAGACGCTCGTATTCTTTGTCCAATCTTTCGTATTCTTTTTTTGCTTCTTCTACCTTAGGCTGTAATTCGTCAAGTTGCTTGGTTTTCTCCACAATGGCAAGGGCTTGCTCATCGAGTTTTTTCTTCGTGTTTTCCCGAGCCGTTTGTTTGTCGAAATAGGCCTTGACTTCAGCTTGGGCCACACGAATATGGCCTATCATTGTCACCACCCCTTCTTTTTGCTCACTCAGCTCATTTGCAGAAGTCTGTTTGCCTCCTTCGGCTTGGATTTCATCGTCGATCATCTTGATCCTTCCGGTAATCGACTCAATCTCTTGATGAATGAATTCTTGTCCGTTGCGTAAGGTGATGAACTGGGACTGCAGCTGCTGGATGGTTTGGTCGGCATGGGACATAACTCTTTTTGCCTCATGGATGCCAGTCAACCAAATGCGGGCATCGTATGTGCTGTCCCAATCTTGTACATTCTGTTGCATGGTTTTAAATGACTCTGTCTCCATGGCTTCTTTGGCTTGAGTCAATACATCCAGTGTCTTTGTTTGGTTGTCGTGAAGGGTTTTATCCGTCGTCAACCAATTTACCTTCGTTTGCTTGGTCTCAAGTTGGGTGTTCAACGATTTTAGTTGCTTTCCGATGTTTATCAGGCTCTCCTCCAATGCAGCTCTTTGTTCCGGTTTCATCGCCTGCTCTTTTTTCTTTGGGTCCACCTCGTTCATCTCCTTCTCGTACTTGCGGTGTGTCAAATCGTACACTTTTGCTCCAATCTCGGCGTATTGCTCAGTGTTGGTGATTTTTTCGAGAATGGCGGCTTTCTCTTTATTGCTGCACTTGAGAAAACGGGTGAATTCGCCTTGGGCCAGCATGGTAGTTCGGCAGAATTGGTCGAAGGTCAGTCCTACGGCCGTTTGGATGGCTTCAATCATTTCTTTGTCCTTGCCGCTTCCTTTACCATTACCAGGTTGAGGAGAGGCTTCCGGATGGGTCTCGTTTTTTAGAGACCATGTGCGGTCTAGATTCTTTTTCTTGCGCATTACAAGCCATTCGGCCGAATAAGCATTGCCGTCGTTGCCCAAAAAAGAAAGACGCGTATAGGCTTCCAAAGTGTTTTTTCGCATCAACTGCATTGTGTCCGTGATGTCCAATGTGTCGGCATCGTTTTCCTCCCATTTGCCGTCCATCTCCGAGTTGTTCAAGCGCGGTGTAGTGGCGTAGAGTGCCAAACAGATGGCATCCAAGATGGTGGATTTGCCGGCTCCTGTATCGCCCGTGATGAGGATGACATTGCTGTCAGACAGCGGTTTGGCTTCAAAATCGATGACGGCATCCTCTATGGATGCAATATTGTGGATCTCCAGCTTTTTCAGTTTCATGATTAGTCCTCCTTGATTTTTAGTTTATCCAGTACTTCTTCAAACAGCGGTTGCATTTCTTGCTCGTTAAACAAGGCATTGTGAGTGTCGGCGGCAAACATCTTTACCACGCTCCACGGGTCAGTGGCCTGGAATTCTTCCACAGTCATTTGTTGCTGACTGCCGTTGCCGTGGTCAAAGGTTCTACGTTTGGCGTTGATGTGACAAAAGATATAGTCCTTGTTTTTTGCCTGCGCAACGGCTTCGTCGTAGGCGTTGGACGGAATGTTTTCAAGGTCTATGATATTAAGGCGAATGTATGCTTTTTCATCGGCTGGTAATGACTCATACAGCGCATGCACGTCATTCCATGGACCGAACTCTGTTGTGTTTTCGGGATTTGGCAATGTCACTAGCGGGCACGGATTGTTTATCTCCACGACAGTATAATTGTTGTCGGTGAGCACTGCGTTGTGTGCAGGGATGTCCACAATAGTCACTGAATGCGTGTAAGCTTCGTCGAAGCTGACAGCCATGGGCGAACCACTATAGCGGACATTATGCTTGCCCGTATGCACAAACTGGGGCTTGTGGATATGGCCTAACGCCAAATAGTCGTATCCGGTGCCTATGGAACTGATGTCGATAACGTCCACGCCTCCCACGCGCTTGTCGCTTACTTCTTCATGTCCCATGAAATCGACTCCAGAGATGGCTGTGTGTGCACTGAAGACCACAGGCAGGTTGTCTTTGTTCTTTTGATTAGCTAAGTCGATCAGCTGTTGGTAGATGTCTTCCGGCAGAAAACGATCGTTGGTGAACGGTAGGGCAATGACATAACCTTTATCAGGTATCTCAATGATGTGAGCGTCCAGATTATCTTTGTCAAACTTGCCGACCATATGTACGTTGAGTGCTTCCCAAGGGGTCTTGAAAATCTCGTGTTTCGTTCCACTATCATGGTTGCCTGCCGTGACGACGATAGTCATTTCTGGGCAGGTCTTGCATAAGGCTGCAATGGCTTTGTTGAACATTTTCTGCACTGCAGGCTTTGGGTCTACAGTGTGGTAAACATCGCCTGACACGAGAAACAGGTCGGGCTTTGTCTCTTCGGCAATCTCAACCATCTGGTCAAGCATATCTTGCTGTTCGTCAGTGCGGTCGTGGCCATAGAGCACATGGCCCAAATGCCAGTCGCTGGTGTGTAATATTTTCATGGTTATTTCTTTTTCGTTTGATGTTTTGTTTTCTGATAGCAAAGGTAGTATTTATTTCCGGGATTATATGAAGATCCTGGAATTATTCAAATCACCAGGGAAGAAATAGTTTTTGAGTTGGATGATTTCCTTGACGTTGTCGTGCATTTCGCTGAAGTCAATCTGATAGAGGGCGACGTCGCTCTTCAGATTGTCGGGATAGCTGGCCATGGCTTGGGTGAAGACCTTTTGCGCCAGGGCAGGGTTTTCGTGACGCAGGTGACTGAATCGGTAGGTAGTGCCATAGAGCAGAGCCCGGGTAAGCAGATAGACATACTCCTCGTCGTTGAGTTCCACCTCCACCTTCTGATGATCGAAAAGTTTGCATTCTTCTACATCGACTTTGGCACAGGTCATCTCATACAGTGGGTAATACTTAGGCCTTCTCATGGAGTTGACATACTCTTTGGCGACTTTCTCGCATTGGGCTTTCTCGTCAAGCATTCTTAAAGTGAACTTGGGAGGGAGCTCGTTATTCGGTTCAAAGAGCTCGGCAGGGTTCATGTTGGGGTCTTCAAGGAAAATCATAATCTTTGTTGTTTTTGTGAATGATCCGTATTAATTATAGAGCAAACATATTGGTTTTTCAACCAACGAAAGGGAAAAAGTGTATTTCATTCAAAGTACCTCATCCCCTCATAGTTATACTTCACGAAGTCCTTCTCCTTGTGGCAACCGGCTTGCAGGCGCGGCACCCATTCGTCCATCGGAAGACCTCCTTTCAGGTAGGTGTTGATGGTCTCGCAGAAGAGGTTGACTTCGTTGAGAATGTCCTCGTTGGTGTTGTCGGGGAAGCCAAAGCCCTCGGCCTCGTTGATGTTGGAGACAAACATGGAGGTGAAATAGCCTTGCAAGCCATAGCGCTCAGCGAAGCTGCTGGCGAAACACCAGATGCCGATTACTTTCCTGTCTTTTAGGAGGTCGACTATGCTGTGATCAACAACATAGCCGAACCAGTCTCTGTTGAATAGACCGCTACTGGACCCGTGCCCGAGGCACATCACCAAGGGGTCGTCGTCGCGCTTTAGTTGCGCGACGACCTCCTCCTTGGTGGGGTTGTACAATAAGGTTACGTTCTCAAGACTCTCGTAAGTTTTCTTCAAACGAGCAGTGTCCTCCATTGTGTCAACGTGAATCACTATCATAATCTTTATATGTTTATTGTTACTAACTACGGAATCCTATCGGCTTACGGCTATTCGTGTTGCTTCTGGCAATCTGCTCCTTCGAACAGAGCTCCTCAATGTGATTGAGGTCAGGGGTGCCACCAAAGAGCAGGTGGTCAACCATCACCTTGCGTGCGATGTTCTCAATCTGGCCACCGCTGAAGTTATAGGAGCGGGCCAACACGTTGGCATCAGCATCGGCAAGGCCCGGAATGAAACTCTGCCAGATGTGCGTCTTAGCCTCGACACTGGGCTGGTGGAACTCCACCTTGTAGAGGAAACGTCTATCGAAGGCACTGTCAAGGTTGCAGGTGAGGTTGGTGGTGGCAATCATAATGCCGTCAATGTCTTCCATAGCCTGGAGTAGGATGTTCTGTATCGCATTCTCCGTCTTCTCTAGAGTGGGGTTGTTGCCTCCCACACTCGTACGCACCGAGAGGACCGCATCGGCTTCATTGATAAGCAGGATAGGGATGTGTTTCGATTTCTTCACGCGCTCGGCATAACTCTCGAAGATGCCTTTCACTATCTTCTCCGTCTCTCCGTACCATTTGTCTCGTATTGACGAGATGTCGACCTGCATAATGTCGCGGCCCGTCATACGGGCCAGTTGCAAGGCTGTCTCTGTCTTACCCGTACCCGGACCGCCATAGAAGAGGCAGTTGAATCCTTTGCGTAGGTTGGCCTTCTCCAAGCGTTCGCGTATGGCTTGCAGTTGCTCGTCCTCGAGCAGGTGCTGCAAGGTGTTGATTTGCCCCTGGTCTTCTGCGCAGTAGAACAGTGACTTGGGCTTGATGTCCTTGCAGTAGAGAATGCTGCTGTGTTCGTCCTCATCGACTTCATCGACATCGGCAGGGATGTCATATTCGCTGAGGAAGAGCTTGCGTGCCTTTTCGGTGAGTTGGAAGACATTATTCGATAAGAAGCCATCTTGTCCTGTAAGCGTCAGAAGTCCATCCTTGATGAAAGGGTGATTTCCGTTGTTCATCAGTATAGGGAACTCGTCATCGATATCATCGGTGGAGAGAAACTCTAGCTGACCGAGGGGAACCCTTATCTGTTGTTCAACGACGAGTCGTTTGCAGAAATAGAGTAGGTATAGCTTATCAAATTGATTTACTCTCAATCCGTTAATACTGCGTGCGATAACCAGTTGAGGATTGTTGTTGAGCAATTCTATAGTCTCGTAGAGTAGCTCGTCTTCGTCAATTTGACCGCTACGACCTGCTTCACGCACCAAGGTAGTAAAGCGTTTCATAAACTCTTCTGCTGTCAGATTGGCAGTGTTGACTACAGGCAAGGCTTGGTTGTTGCAGAAGGCCGCCTTGGCCTTCTCACTTAGCTGATAAGCAGGTCCGCTGCCATGAAAAGAACCGCGTCTTCTGATGTAGCGGCGGTGCGTCAGTGTCTTCAGGTTTTCCGTTTTCCGCATCATGGTTATGGGAGAACAAGAGAAGTAGTCCGTCATTTCTCGCGTGTTCACGGTACACTCAGAATTGGAGATGAAGGGGCAAAGCATTACTGTCTCTTCTGGTGTCAGTTCAAGGTCGGCAGCCGTCGACTCAATCAGAGATTTGTGGCGTTTGAAGAAATTGTCTTCGAAACGACTGTCTCGTGCCAGTTGTATGAGTTGCTCGAGCTTGTCAAGCAGGCTCATACTTTTCAGTTTTGTCTTACTGACTGGAGTGGCCTGTGCGTAGTAGGGGTTGGGGTTGAACATTTCGTCGTCCAACTCAAAGGAGTCTTGCTTTTTTTTCATAAGGCGGGTGATTTAAAAGGTTCTTTATATTGTTTTGTCTGTCATTCTACTTATAGAGCCCCGAATGCGGGTTTTAAACCAAGGGCGTGAAAAAAAAGTTAAGCGCACATAGAGTAAGAGGAATTGGCACCTTCAAAGAAGGTGCGCAACTTGGATACTGTGTTATTGCAACGCTTATGAATGGCTTGAACGCTGACACCGTTCTCATCAGCCATTTCACGGAGTTTCATTTCCTTGCCATCATAACCAAATTTCGTACAAATCAATCGCCTTTCCTTATTATCAAGATGGGACAAGGCATCGTCCAAGGTTTCATACAAGCTGTCCTCTTCTGTTTTCCAATCACAGCACACCGAGAGGTTAGGATAGCATTCCGATTCGCCAACACGAGAAAAAAGATCCTCTTTTTTCTTAACGTAGACAGGTACTCCATTTACGATTTCCACAATCTCAATTGAATGGCCCGGAAACCACCAATTGATTTCTGCAACCATAGCATTCCAAATGCACCTTGTAGCATAAGCATTGAAGGAATAGTTGCGTTTGCTATCGTAGTGGTAAGCAGCCTCAATTAGACCCACATCGCCAGCGCTGATAAGGTCATTTTCAGACAACGAAGCACGATGTCTGTTCCTATTCATCATTTTTTGGGCAAGTGATTTGACTAAGTCAAAATGGGATTCAATCAAATGCTTTTGTTGGGTGTTGAGGGGCAGATTGGCACCAATGCCATTTTCAGAGTAACTGTGAATCATAGGCAAATAATGATTTATTAAATTGATATACAATTAATTAACTCGTTTTCACTTAAGGCCAATAACGGCATAGGCGAGCCGAACCGTTATTCGAAGACTGATAAATCTATGGGGTCATAATCTTTATATGAGAACTTTTGTATACAAAAATCGTTCCAAAATATGAAAAAAACAGGTAAATTGAGAAGAAAAACAAAGTATTTTTCTTTTCATTAGCTCGTCTCATATTAATAATAGGTATATACCAAAATCAAGCCAAACTGGTTAATACAGAAAGAAATCTGTCTTCAAAAAGTTTCATTCCCCAAGATTTGCCTATCTTTGCAAAAATTCAAGAATGGACTCGGAAAAGATCATATTGGGCATCGACCCCGGCACGATGGTGATGGGCTATGGCGTCATCCGCGAGCAAGGCAAGCAGATGGAACTCATCACTATGGGTGTCATCAACCTAAAAAAACTTGAAAACCAAGCGCTGAAGCTGAAAAAAATCTTCGAGCGAGTACTGGAAATCATCAACGAATACCATCCTGATGAGTTGGCTATTGAGGCTCCGTTCTTTGGGAAGAATGTGCAGTCGATGCTGAAACTGGGTCGTGCCCAAGGTGTGGCCATGGCCGCTGCACTCTATCGCGACATCCCCATCTTCGAGTACTCGCCCAAGACCATCAAGCAGAACATCACAGGCAACGGAAACGCCTCAAAGGAGCAGGTGGCCAAGATGGTGCATTTCATCCTCAAAACCGACGAAGACCCAAAGTTCTTCGACGCCACCGATGCCGTGGCTGCTGCCGTGTGCCACTCCATCAGCAAGGGCAAGGACGTGAACTACACCAAGCACACCACTGAGAAAGCCAAGGCGCACCGCAAACCCGATTGGAGCAAGTTCATCGCTGAAAACCCCGAGCGAATAAAATCATGATTTTCTTTGGAACAACGACATTTAATGTGTCAAGATCTCCAGACCTGTTTCGGTCATCAAAAAGGTGTGCTCCCATTGGGCGGAGGGCAGTTCATCCTCGGTGATAACGGTCCAGCCGTCAGCGCGGTCGACAAAGACCTTCCAAGTGCCCATGTTGATCATCGGCTCAATGGTGAACACCATTCCAGGGACAAGGAGCATGCCTGTGCCTTTTTTACCATAATGCAACACTTCCGGGTCGTCGTGGAACTTAACACCCACACCATGACCGCAGAGGTCGCGCACCACGCTGAAGCCGTTCTTGTGGGCATGTTGTTGAATGGCGTTACCAATGTCGCCGACAAAACCGAAAGGCTTGGCAGCCTCCATGCCTACATAAAGGCATTCCTTGGCCACATCGACAAGCTTCTGCTTGCGAGCCGAAGTCTTGCCAATGACATACATGCGCGAGGCATCGGCATAAAAGCCATTTAATATCGTTGTGCAGTCCACATTAACAATGTCACCTTCCTTAAGAATTTCTTTAGCTGAGGGGATGCCGTGGCAGACCACCTCGTTGATGGAGACGCAAACGCTCTTGGGGTAGCCCTCATAACCCAAAGTGGCCGGGATGGCGCCATGCTCGATGGTGTAATTATGCACTAGGTCGTTGATTTCCAAAGTGCTCATGCCTGCATGGATCTTCTCGCCCACGAGGTCGAGAATGGCCGTGTTGATGACGCCACTCTTCCTGATGCCTTCAATCTCTTCGGGGGTGCGGATGAGGCTGCGCTTGGGCACCATCGCACCCTTGGCCTCCATAGCCATCACTTTCTTATCCAATGCTGTCGGTTCCTGTCCGGCCGGCACACGCCATACTTTACGCCTGGTAAACATATTGTTCTTATTTTGGCCGCAAAATTAGTGTTTTTTTGAATACTATTTGGCTATTACGATACCCAACTCCTTATTAATCTGCTTGCGGATGTCATCAAGATCTTTTTTCTGCTTAAGTAGGATGATCTGGTCGGCGACATCAGTGGTGTTTTTCAACTCCTCTTCGACTGCTTTGCGGCGTTCTTCGATGATAAGGTCCTTGTAACGGTAAAGCGAAGATAATACAGTGTTTCTCAGATTGTTTTCTTCCTGTTTAACAAAAATGCTGTATTTATCCCATTGGTCAAGTTTGTATGGTGAAAACAGCAGGTCGGCGGCCAATTGGGCGATGGTTTCATCCTCGTTTGAAGTGAAAACCTGATCATCAGGGATGTATCCCTCGTCAAGGGCTTTGTCAAAGATGTCAAAAATCTTTTTATTGACGACATTGGTGAACACAAACCCATCCATCTTCAAGTCATCGATAATCAGTTGAGCCACAGAGAATTGCTCATACACCTTTTCGCCTTGATCGTCCAACCGTTCATCGACAATCATCTCCTTACCGAACATGAGCAGCAGCCTAACCAGTTCTCGTTCCTGATAATAACCCGCTGGGAGTTGGTACTCGACGGTTTCCTCCTGTTTGGGCGTGGTGGTGTCGGGCTCGGGAACCACATTGTCCTCAATACCTAGGTTTTTCTTCAACTTGGCCCTGAGAATCTTGTTGAGCTCGTTGGTGAGCGTCTGCTCAGGCATGTCCAAGAGGCGGCTGCACTCCTTCACGTAGGTGATGCGGAAGATGCTGTCGGGGATGACGGAGATGGTCTCCACGATGTCGCGAATGACTTGTCCGCGTTTGATAGGATCGTTTTCGGCGTCTTTCAGCAGCAACTCCGTCTTGAAACGGATGAAGTCCTTAGCATTCTCTTTCAAGTAGTTGCTGACATACTCCACCGAAAAATCCTTGCCAAAGGTGTCGGGGTCATGTTCGGGAGGTAATACCACCACACGGACATTCATGCCCTCCGAGAGGATCATGTCGGTGCCACGCAGCGCGGCATGAATGCCCGCTGCATCGCCGTCGTAAAGCATGGTGATGTTCTTCGTATATCGCTTCACGAGGCGGATCTGCTCCATCGTCAATGAGGTACCGCTACTGGCTACCACATTCTCGATGCCGATCTGGTGCATGCGCAACACATCGAAATAGCCTTCCACGAGGATGCACTCATCCTGACGGGCAATGGCATTCTTGGCAAAATAGATGCCATAAAGCGTCTGCTTCTTTTGGTAGATTTCCGATTCGGGAGAGTTTTGGTACTTGGCTAATTTCTTCTCCGGATCGGCTTTCAAAATACGACCTCCAAAGCCGACGACCTTGCCCGTTAGGTTATGTATAGGGAACATTACTCGACCGCGGAAACGATCATAAAATTCATCATTTTGCCGTTTGATGGAAAATCCTACTTTTTCAAGGAATTCTGGATCATAGCCGTTTTGTTTGGCAAAATCTGTAAAAGAATTCCATTGGGCAGGGCTGTAACCTAGGTGAAACTTCTGAATGATAGGATCAAAATAACCACGTTCTCGAAAATATTCAAGACCAATGGTGTGTCCTTCCTCGGTGTTCCATAATGTATCAACGAAATACTTATCAGCAAACTCATTGATATTGAACATCTTCTCGCGCTCGGTCTGAGCCATCTTTTCTTCGAGTGTCAGTTCCTTTTCTTCAATTTTGATATTGTATTTCTTAGCAAGATATCGTAAAGCATCAGGATAAGAAATATGCTCAATATCTCTGATAAAAATCGCTGAATCACCAGCTTTTCCACAGCCAAAACATTTGAAGATATTACGGGCTGGATTCACATTAAACGATGGGGTTTTTTCGTCATGAAAAGGACATAGGCCAATAAGGTTCGTTCCACGCTTTTTCAGCGTGACGAACTCACCTACAACCTCCTCAATACGAGCGGCTTGCAAGATTTGCTCTACTGTCTCATTTGGTATGGCCATCGTCGTGTTTTGTTTTGCAAAACTACGAAATTAATTTGAATTGAATTTATTTTTTGACGGCGGGGTTCACACCCCTATCGCCGTTTTGTCGGCAGGGGTTGACACCGCCTGCCTATTTTCTATCGTCCCTACGGGACTTTTTTCTACTTTTGCAAAATGTAATGTCTGCTTATGAAAAAACACTATCTAATCATTCTTGTTTTCGGCTTGTTTTGCTATGGCTGCACACAGCAGCATGTCATTATTGAAGAATCCGTTGACGATTACATCCAATATGTCAACCCCATCATCGGGACAAACGGCATGGGGCATACCTTCCCTGGGGCCTGTGCACCTTTCGGCATCGTGCAGCTCAGTCCCGACACCGACACTGTGCCGCACAACATCGATGGTGTTTATCAGCCGAGGGTGTATGAATATTGCGCTGGCTATCAACACAAAGACAGCACCATCGTGGGCTTCAGCCATACCCACTTTAGCGGCACGGGCCATTCTGATTTGGGCGATATCCTAGTGATGCCTGTCACGGGAGAAATCAAGTTCAATCCAGGTACACAGACTAACCCCGATGCGGGTTACCGTTCTCGTTTCAGGCATGATACGGAAATTGCCGTGCCAGGTTATTATGAGGTGTTTTTGCAGGATTATGGCATCAAAGCCCAACTGACAGCCACGGAACACGCTGGCATTCATCGCTATACCTATCCAGAAGGCCAGAATGGCAGCATCATCCTTGACTTACAGCACGGCATCTACAACTACGACGGCAAGACCCTCTGGGCCAACCTCCGCGTGGAAAACGACACCCTGCTGACGGGCTACCGCATCACCAATGGCTGGGCGAGAACAAACTATACTTACTTCGCCATCAGTTTCAACCAACCCATTAAGGATTATGGTTACCATGAGCTGGAAAAACCAAAATACAACGGCGGCTGGGGCAAGTTCGATGTCAAACACAACTTTCCAGAGATGACAGGGGGCAAGATTGTGGCTTATTTCACCTTCGACAATCCTCAGACCTTGGAGATGAAAGTTGCCCTCTCTGCCACCAGCACCGAAGGCGCCTTGCGCAACCTCCACGCCGAGACTGACGGTCGCAATTTTGAGCAATTGTTGGCCGAAACCCAATCCAAATGGAACAAGGAACTCTCTATCCTGCAAGCCGAAGGCACCGAAGATCAGAAGGCTATGCTATATACTTCGCTCTACCACACGATGATCAATCCCTCCATCTACATGGATGTGGATGGCCAATACCGCGGCCTCGACCACAACATCCACCAAGCCGAGGGCTTTACCAACTATACCGTGTTCTCGCTTTGGGACACCTACAGAGCTTTGCACCCGCTCTTCAACGTACTGCAACCCCAGCGCAACGCCGACATGGTTACATCTATGCTGAAACACAGCGAGCAGAGCGTCCACGGACTATTGCCCGTTTGGTCGCACATGGGTAACGAAAACTGGTGCATGATTGGCTATCATGGCGTTTCTGTGCTTTCGGATGCCTACACAAAAGGTGTTGCAAACCAACAAGATGCCATACTGAAAGCCATGCAACGCAGCTCGACAAGTCCTTACTATGTCAACCTCAACGATTACCAAAACCTCGGCTATGTCCCCTTTGACAAGAACAGTGGCTGTGTCTCGGTAACTTTGGAATACGCCTATGATGATTGGGCCATTTACCAAGCTGCACTGAAGGCGGGCAACACCGAGATGGCCAACACCTACAAGCAACGTGCCGCCAACTGGCGCAATACTTTCGACACCAATTTGGGCTTTGCCCGCCCAAAGATGAGTGATAGCAGTTGGAAAGAGCCATTCAGCCTGTTCGATACCGAGGGCGAAGGCTTTGTGGAAGGCAACTCTTGGGTGTATTCGTTCTATGTGCCGCAGGACGTAAAAGGTCTAGTTGAAGCGATGGGCGGTGACACACAATTCATCCATAACCTCGATACTTTGTTCATCATGCAATTGCCTCCCAAATTCTTCGAAAACACGGAAGACGTCACCGAGGAAGGCCTGATGGGCTGCTACAACCACGGCAACGAACCCGCGCACCATATCGCTTACCTATATAACTGGACCTCACAGCCTTACAAGACGCAATACTGGCTGCGCGAGATTATGAACCGCTTCTACAAGAACAATATCGATGGTTTGTGCGGCAACGATGATTGTGGCCAAATGTCGGCCTGGTATATCTTCTCCGTGATGGGCTTTTACCCCGTCTGTCCGGGCAGCAACCAATATGTTTTCGGTGCGCCTTACCTACCCTATCTGAAAGTGCGCTTGGGCAATGGCAAGACATTGGAAATCAAGGCTGACAATGTAAACGATGAAAACCGATATGTGCAGAAAGTGACGCTCAACGGGCAAGAGATTACGAAGCTTTACCTCACGCATAAGCAATTGATGCAAGGCGGGGAACTGGTCTTCGAAATGGATGGTGAGCCGAATCTGGAACGCGGCATGAAGCCCGAGGACAAACCATATTCGATGACAGAATGAAATGATGTAAAGACGTTGCGCGCAACGTCTCTACAAACCGAAAAATACCTATTTTTGCAGAAAATATCTAACCTATGAATATTGCCGCATTGGTTTCGGGGGGCGTCGACAGCTCCGTGGTGGTGCCATTGCTCAAGGAGCAGGGCTACGACCCGCATATCTTCTATATCAAAATCGGTATGGAGGGCAAGGAAGACCTGTCGAGCTGTCCGTCGGAGGAGGACATTGAAATCACGACCTACATCGCCAAGAAATACGGCTGCAAGTTTGACATCGTGGACTTGCAGCACGAGTATTTCGAAACCGTCGGGAAATACACCATGGAGATGGTGCGTAAGGGCCTCACGCCTAACCCCGACGTGATGTGCAACCGTTGGATCAAACTCGGTGCCTTTGAGGAGAAAGAAGGTCACAACTTCGATAAGATTGCCACAGGTCACTATGCCCGCTCGTGGGAGGATGAAAACGGCATCTTCTGGCTCGGCACAGCGGCCGACACCTTCAAGGACCAAACCTATTTCTTGGGCCGTATCACTTACGCACAACTAAGCAAGGTCATCTTCCCTATCGGCGACATCCCTAAGCCCGAGGTGCGTCGTTTAGCCGCCCAATACAAGTTACCAAGCGCAGAACGCCATGACAGTCAAGGCATCTGTTTCTTGGGAAAGATCAACTACAACGACTATATCCGCGAATACCTTGGCGAGATGCCTGGTGATATCGTTGAGCTCGAAACAGGCAAGAAACTGGGGCGCCACAAGGGCTTTTGGTTCCACACCATCGGGCAGCGCAAAGGCTTAGGCCTTGGCGGAGGTCCGTGGTTTGTGGTGAAGAAAGACATCCCGAACAACATTGTCTATGTTTCGCAGGGCTACGACCCCGTGGCGCAATACACCAACATTGTTCCCTTGGGCGACTTGCAACCGATGAATCCTGCCTTGCAATTCATTGATGGGCAGCGTATCCGCTTCAAAATACGCCATCAGCCTGAGTTCACTTATGGCCATATCCTCCTCACCGAGCGTGGTGCCAACATTGTTTCTGAAGTGGCCATCTCGGGTGTAGCACCGGGACAGTTTGGCGTGGTTTACCATGAGACAGAACCTTATGTTATTGGTAGTGGAGTTATATGTGAGTCGGAAGAGTCGTTGACGGGTTAGGACAAGGAGCTGGCTTTCTTTCTGTCATCCCTTCGGGACTACAGTAGTAAGCGAGCTAGACTAAAACACAGGGACTCACGTCGCCTGCATATCGAAATACCGTCCCTCCGGGACTCTGCGGAACCCCCGAAGGGGTGACAGACTACTATGGCGACATGAGTCCCTGCACCAAAACAAAACGCTATGGCAAACACCTACACAAAACTAAACATCCACATCGTGTTCCACGTAAAGAGCACTGGTGTCTGCATAAAGAACGAAGACCTGCCTAAAGTCTTCGCATATATAGGAGGTATCGTACGAAATGTGGATGGCTATCCTGTTACCGTGGGTGGAATAGAAAACCACATCCATATCCTAGCCACCATGCCCAAAACCATGAGTGTGTCTGAATTTGTGCAGAAAATCAAAGCCAACAGCAGCAGGTGGATAAAGACCCTTGACAAATACTACGAATCCTTTGCCTGGCAGGAAGGATATGGTGCTTTCTGCGTCAGTCCGTCACTGCTAACAAAGACTATACATTACATCGAAACCCAAGAACAACATCATCACGAAGAGTCTGTTCGTGATGAGTTTAAACGCTTTTTGAAAGAAAACGGTATCGAATTTGACGAACGTTATCTCCTCTAACCCGAGTCCCGTAGGGACGACAGACCAGTAAACAGGCGACGTCAGTCCCTGCACTACACAAACGACTATGAGCAATATATCAACCACAGGCGACGTCAGTCCCTGCCCTAACACAAACAACCATGAGCAACATATCAAATAGAATCCTCTACGAAGATAATCACCTGATAATCGTCAACAAGCTCCCCTCTGAAATCGTGCAGGGCGACAAGACGGGCGACAAATGCCTACTCGATGATGTGAAAGAGTATATCAAGGAAAAGTACGACAAGCCAGGGAATGTCTTTGCCGGCCTTGTCCATCGCATCGACCGCCCCGTGAGCGGCGCCGTGATGTTTGCCAAGACGAGCAAAGCCCTGTCGCGCATGACCGTGAAGGTGAAAGATCGCGATTTCCGCAAGACCTACTTAGCTCTCGTGAAAAACCATCCGCCCAAACAAGCCGATGTATTGGAAGACTACCTCGTCAAGAACGAGAAGATGAACAAATCGTTTGTCGTGCCCGAAGGTACTAAAGAAGCCAAGTTGGCGCGACTCAGCTATCGTGTAGTCGGCAAATCAGAAACTTTTTATCTACTTGAAGTCGAGTTGTTTACGGGAAGGCATCATCAGATTCGTTGCCAACTGGCCCATATCGGTTGTCCCATCCGAGGCGACCTGAAATACGGCTACCCACGCAGCAACCCTGATGCTTCCATCAGCCTCCATGCCTGGCGTATCGCCTTCGAGCACCCCGTTTTGAAGACACAAATAGAGATAACAGCGCCCTTGCCTGAAGTGGCGCCATGGACAGCATTCCAGCAATTGTCAGATTAAAGGTTTCTTTCCTCAGCCGAGGTCTCAACGACTTCCACTTTGACTTCCTTGTCGGCACGACGAATGGCAAAGCCAAACATCATCATGATGAGGCCAAATACCAGAGTGATGATACCTGACAAGATGATAAACCATTTCACGAAACCAAAGGGATGCGCTATGAGCAGCACGCCGAATGCTATGCTTAGGATAGCACTCACAACATAGAAGCCCTTGTTCCACAGGTTCTTGGTGCGCGACATCACAAGCAGCATGAAAGCACCGATGATAGCTGCCCACATACCAATCAGAATCACCAATAATTTAAGGGCTTCTGTTGCATAAATAGCAGAAAGTACTCCAATGGTAATCAATGCCACAGCTTCCAAAAGAATCAAGCCCCAAGGCAATTTCTTTCTTATACGCATTATCGCGGCGATCAAGAAAATAGCACCTGTTGCGGCAATACAGATGCCTGAAACACGCATGACTATCTCGAGAATGTCGATAAATTGCTCCGTAAACGAAATGGCTAACACACCATAACCAATGGCGACGATTCCGCTCACAAGGAACGCGATCCAGCCAGAATTTGCTTTTTTGACTTCCATAGTAATATGATTTAGACGAGGTTCATAATTCCCTTATAAACAATGAAATAAAGACCACAAATCACCAACAAAATACCTGCAACGCGGTTCATCAATGTGGTGCGATCGGCATCGAAAAAGCGTTTCAGCTTCGCCGCACCCCAAGCTTTCAAAACATCAAGTGCGAAGCTGGTGCTCAAAACGATGAGGAAAAAGAGGATGGTGATAAGAGTGTTGTTGGTGCCACCCACCACAATGGCCACAGCGGAAAACCAAAAAATCCATACAAATGGGTTCAATACGTTAAGAGCGAAACCTTTACCGATGAAAAAGAACGGCGAAGGGCAGTCGTCTTGCTCCTCCAACAACTCCTTGGCACGCTGTTCGTGGCGCGTCTCCCTATTTCTCGCCTTCATAAAGAAGGTCATTATTCCAAACAAGACCAAGATGGCACCCGCCCCGATGCTGAACCATGGAACCCCCGAATTAAACGACACTCCTAACTGCACAGAAGTGAAAATACAAATGGCAATGACTGCCGCATCGTTCAAAATCACGCCAAAAGCAAACAGCACCGCCGACTTAAAATCCTGATGCAGACTGGTTTGCACTAAAGTGATGAAAGCCGGACCCATGTTGATGACCAACCCCAAAAACAAACCTAACATGACAGCCCAAAAAATCCATTCAAAAGAGAATGGACCTTCTACTTGCGACATGTGATTGAATATTGAGGTAGAGTTTTCCATCAAAAGCGTTCTGCTGAGTTTCGGGCTGCAAAAATAAATAATTTTATCGAATTAACCCAAAAATCAAATATAAGCCTTACTTTTGCGATTTAATAATTACTTGGTTTATGAAAACAAAACTTCTATTCTTGTTTTTACTGACTTCTATTCTTTGCCAAGCCCAAACTATCGAGGTTTTAGGATTACAATCGGGAACGTGGTCGGCCGACACGATACGCGTAACTGGAGACGTCAAAATACAGGACTCGTTATGTATCCATGCGGGAACCACGGTGTTGTTTGATAATTATTATTGCATTAAAGTTGAAAAAGGTGCCTCGTTGACAGCCATGGGAACAGAGAGTGACTCCATCTTTTTCACCGTGGCCGACACCACGGGCTTCCATGCCTTCAATGTAGGACGAGGTGGATGGAACGGCATTCGCATGGACAAAGCTGGGAAGGCCAAGTTTGAATATTGCCGCTTCCAATATGGCAAGGCCGCTCTCGATAACGACCAAGACGGTGGCGCATTGCGAATCTTCGACTGCAATGATGTGGAAATCGGCCACAGCACCCTTTTCTGCAACTTCTCTCGCGAACACGGTGGCGCCTTGAATGCCGAAAACTCCAAAGTGATAATACATGATTGTGACATCAACAACAATTTGACATACAGCCAAATAGATACAATCTATTTCATGTATGGCGGAGGACTCAGATTCCTAAAATGCCATGTTGAGATTTCCACAACCAACTTCTGTTATAATTATGGTGAAACTGCCATCGGTGGTGCTTTGAGTATCGATAGTTGTACGGCAAGGATTGACCGCTGCCATTTTGAACACAACTATGGCATCAATGGCGCCGGATTGTATATGATACGCTGCTACGACAATCCTTGCAGCATCATTAACTCACTTTTTGCCAACAACACATCAGAACATTTTGGCGGTGGACTTGCCATCAGCGACTCGTCGCCTTTGATTGCCAATCTCACTGTGGCCGACAACCATTCCATTGGCGTCAATTGCGGTGGCATTTTCTTTTATCAACACAGTTCGCCTGTTTTATGGAATTGTATCATCTATGGCAACACCAACCATACCCCACTTGATGAGCCTGTACAAATGTGGTCATGGACTTATGATGGATATGCGCCTATGTTTCATAACTGTCTGGTACAGTACGGGTTTGAAAACATATCAAATCATGAGATTATCACTGTTTACGAGAATTGCATTGACGAAGACCCTCTTTTCTCTGATCCCGATAATGAGAATTACCGACTGAGTACCGAAAGTCCTTGCGTCGATGCCGGTGCACTTGAGACCCCCACGGAAATCCTCAACGGCCTCGACCTAGATGGTCACCAACGTGTTAGCGACAACTGCATCGACCTGGGTGCATACGAATACGACCTTACGGGTGTTTTGGAAACCTCCTCAAAAGACCAGCTTTTACACATCGTAGGCAATCCCATTTCAATGTCAAGTTATGCCGAGATTGAATGCGAAAGTGCTGGGGGGATGTTTGTAAAGGTTTATTCCATCGATGGCAAACTGTTGTCCAATAAGAATTTAGGAAAAACACAAATCGGTCTCAACCGCATTGAAATCGGGGATTTGTTTCAAAATCTGACTAGTGGAACATATTTGTTGGCTATCCGAACGCCGGAAAAAACAATTGCGACCAAAATCATCAAATAACAGGCATGTAGAGCTGTCACATCGTGGTTGCCGTATTTCATAATTAAATCGGCGCCGTAATACGACAACCCTACAAGCCTGTTTTTATGGCTTCCTCGTAAAACGAACGTCTTTGCTCTTCTGAAATCTTGAACTTACGATAACGACCCGTTTCAAGGTCGCAATCGAACAAAGTTTGGATTTGTGAAAGGAAGAGCCGTGAATAAAGTCGGTTTTGGTAGGCTTGTTTTTCCATCATGAAGGCGATGGTCTGCTTGATTTGTTCGATATCCAAGTCTTCTTTGGTGAAGACAAAGAGTCCAAACTCATCGAAATCGCCATAAAAGCCGTCGTTCACCTTGTTCATCTTGATCTCGAGGATGCGCTTCAAGGGCAAGGCCAACGACCAGAATTCGTACTCATTGCGACCAATGATGCTGCCATCGCCCAAACCATAAGCATAACCACTTTGGTTGATATGTTGCAAGTCCTCGGCATTCACTTCCTTGATGTCTTCGCCCGCCATCTCATTGACCAAGGCGTTGGCTACGTTCTTGTTCTCGCGGATGGCTCTCGTCACCTCAATGCCGATGCCTTGTTCCTCGTCCTGTAGGTCGGGTCTGTCGCGGTTGACCAGATGGGCATAATGCTCACCTAAAAGCGTAGCCAACGAGACCATGGCATAACGCTCAAAGAAACAAGTATCGAATTTGGGGTTCAACATCTGACTAGGTTTTTATTTCGTCAATAAAAGCTTCTGCACTTTGCCGTTTTCGTGTTTGATGAAATACAAGCCTTTCGGAAAATCGCCCATATCGATTTGATGGGTGCCAGGCGTCAAAACGTATTGAGCCACTGAACGGCCTTGCAAATCCATCACTTCAACGTTTGTAACAGATTTCACTTTGATAGAGACACAGCCTGATGTTGGGTTGGGCCAAAGATCCCAATGATGATCCTCAGATTCGGCGATGCCCTCGCCTCCTCCACCATTGCCAACGAAAAACTTGTGTATTTCAGTTATGTAGCCGATGTCGTATTGGTTTTCGCTCATATACCAAGTGTGGTTGCCACCAATGACCTTGATGTGCTGCAGCTCGGCATCACCATCATAGGTGTAGCGCACAAAACGAAGTTCATCGTTCTTCAAGTCAGGGAAGGTGTCGATGACGGGTTCAGCGACACATCCATTGGCGTTTTTCCAGTAGTTGAGGATAGCCTCCACGCTGAGACCGAGGTTACCACCAAAGTATTGCGAGTTGCCGTCGTAGCCCACCACAGGGTCGGAAGTGCCGTGGATGTGCAGCATCCTAACGGGCGTTGCTGAAAGGTTGGACATGGAATGCGTGATCAGTCCGCTGACAGGAGCACAAGCCGTGATGCGGTCGCCGTGCTCGATGGCCATGCGATGGGACATGAAACCGCCCATGGAGAAGCCGGTGAAAAAGACACTATCGAGATTGATGGGATATTGCACCGCCAACGTGTCGAGAAGGGCCATCAAAAATCCTGAGTCGTCGATGCTGCTACTCATCAGACCCGCGTTCCACATGGTCGCACCCGACTGAGGCAACGCTTGAGGTATCACAACGAACCACTGAAATTCATCGGCTATCTGTTGAAAATGGAACTCATTGTCCAAACGGGTAATATTGTCGCCCAAACCATGCAGAAAATACAGGATCGGCATCGTTTCATGATCAACCGTTGGTGTCTTGATGAGATATTGCCGCTGTGTGCCTTGCCATTCAAAAGTCTGAATCTGTGAGAAAAGTGGTCCGCAAAGCATCAACAAAGCAAATAACGCACTGATTTTTAGTGTATTTCTTGTTTTCATAGCGAAAGTAGTTTGGATTATTTTTGGCAAAGATACACTTTTTCTTTTATCTACGGATTTCTAACCTCATCACCCGTGTGGGTTTGGTTGTGCCTGTCAGTTTTTCGTCGATGCAGGACTCTCCGGTAGGCTTGAAACCGCATTTCTCCATCACTTTTCCTGAAGCGGGATTATCAAAGTAATGGCTACTGATCAATGATTTGATATCTGTCGTCTTGCGGATATGCTCAAGCATTATCTTAAGCGCTTCAGTGCAAATGCCTTGGTTCCAGTAAGGTTTGGCTACCCAGTAACCAATCAGAGGCTCACCTTCGCGGGCAGGAAGATTGCTTTCGGGGGCAGGCAAATAGCCTATCGCACCTATGGCCTCACCTGTCGCCTTAAGTTCAATCGCCCAATTGGTGTCGTTATGAAACACGGTGTGGATAATCTCCAAACTTTCCTCAACACTCTTATGCGGGGGCCAACCTGCGCGAGGACCGACATCAGGGTCGGAAGCATATTTGAAAAGTGCCGCTGCGTCATCGTCGCGCCAGGGGCGGAGTAGGATTCTTTCGGTTTCCATTGCAAATGTTTAATACGCTGCAAAAATACGGCATAAGCCTCGTTCCCGCAAGTTTTTGGGATATTTGTGAAAGAATTCTATCTTTGCAGAACAAAAGAAACAAGCACCTTCATGAAAAAAGAAACCTACGAAGCACAGAAAGCCTTTGCTGGTGAAAAGAAACCATCCATGCTTCGTCGTTGTGTTGGGCATGACTATACTGGCCGCCAAATCTACATGATTACGATGGTGACGGAGGGGCGCCATGCTCTATTTGGGCATATTGTAGGTAAAAGTGAAGCTCCCGAAGGTAATCCTGATGAGCCACACATTGAGCTTTCAGAGTTGGGGCAACGCGTTGCTGATGAATGGTGGGCGGCACCATTGCACCACCCCGAAGTGGAGGTCATCGCTTTACAAATGATGCCCGACCATTTGCACGGCATCCTTTTTGTGAGAGAAAAGATGGAAAAACCGCTTGGCATGGCACTGCGCGGATTTAAGCAAAGTTGTAACAAGCATTACCGTGAGTTGGTGCTGGGTTTGCCGCCTGTTCCGTCTGTTGCGTTGCCAACGCAACAAACCCAACCCGCACCCCTCAAAGACAGACGAGGCGAAGACCGCACCCACGGAATGCTCTTTGCTCGTGGCTACAATGACAAGCTCCTTTTACGAACAGGGCAACTTGAAACATGGCTTCGCTATTTGGCCGACAACCCCCGTCGCTTGCTTATGAAACGCGAGCACCCCGATTTATTCCGTGTCCAACGAAACCTAACTGTTGCTGGAGTTTCATTCTCTGCCATCGGTAACTGTTTCCTACTCAGCCGCCCTATCCGATTATTTGTACAATGCTCTCGTCGCCTAACTGAAGCAGAAATACAAGCAAAAGTAAAGGAATACCTAACAGCTGCCAGACAAGGCGCAGTGCTTGTTTCTCCTGCTATCTCTCCTGGTGAGAAAGCGGTGATGAGGGCAGCCTTTAACGAGGGCTTGCCTCTGATTTACTTACAGGAAAACGGCCTTACCGAACTCGCTAAACCAAGCGGCACCCGTATGGAGGCATGCGCACGAGGCCAACTACTCATCCTTTCCTCATGGGAACACCACAATGAACAGATAACCATAAGTAGAAGCCAATGCCTCGTGCTCAACGATTTGGCACGCCGAATTTGCAAGAATGATTAATGTACTTTATCAACAAATAAAACAGTACAATTATGGTCAAACATATTGCCTCAATCTTATCACAGGGTCGATTAGAAATTGATTGCAATAATTGTGTTGTCAACATCATCCCAGAAGTTACCAACTGTAGAAGACATGGTTACCCATATTCTGAAATAAACTTCGATGATTGGGGATATGTTTATGAAAAATATGTTGGACAAAAATATGAAGAGGAAGGATATCAAGTTGAATACTTAGGTTTGAAAAATGGCTTTTTGGATGGCGGAATGGATATCATAATTAGCAAAGATGATTTCAAAGCTTATATTCAGTGCAAGTATTCAAGCAAATCTAAACCCTGTTTTGGGAAACAAAAGATAGAATGGATTCTTTATAAAGCATCTTCATTCCTTTCAAAACAATACAAAGACCAAAAACTGAATTTTTGGCTCGTAGTACCTACACTACAACTAATAAAAAAAGACTTACAAGATTATTTTCTATCAAAAAACAATTTTCAAGACATGGTCAAATTGGAACTAAAGGCAATACCTATGCCATTATAATCAAACTACTACTAAACAACTGATTTATAGCTTATTGATATTACTTCATCCTAATGAAATGCCCCTCTTGAACAGCAGCAAATGTTGCGACAACGGCTATAACGACCATCGGAACAAACGATTCCAAAAACACCGTCAAAGGAACTCCAACAAAAAGCAGAACCCCCGTTATTTTATTTGCAATGGTGTGAGGAAAGATGCATTTCTTGTACATCACTAACGCAGAGATTTGATTGATGATTTTGGTGGCGACAATCACTCCACCCCAGATCCACAGCCATTTTGGAAATGCCAAAGCAGGGATTAACTTAAAGCAACAGCATATCACGAAGGCCAAATCAGCCAAACTATCCAGCATTGCACCTGTTTTGCTTTCACATCCGAGTATTCGGGCGAGATATCCATCTGCCATATCGCTGAGACCACAGACAAAATAAATGACCCAGAAAGCACAACTCTCGACTCCGAAAAACAGAAGGCAAACGGCCCCTAAAAATCGAAGTGCCGATATAGCATTTGGCAGGGATTTCATCAACAAACCTTACTCAAGCACAAAGCTCCTCGGATAGAAGTCGCTGTAGAAACGACCATCGGTGGCGGTGAATTTCAACACGCAATAGTTTGGGTCGGTGACGCCACCTGGATAATATACCGTGTCGCCATCGCGCCAAATCATCTCTTTGCTTTTGGCGTCGGTCAGTACCTCCATAGTGCCACGCAACATCATGCCCTTAAAGCCTTCGGCATCGCAGAAATAGATGCTGGCCTTGGGGTTGGCCTTATAGTGAGCCACGCGCAGCGAGAAGGTATTCGTGGTGAAATAGAACACCTTGATACCTTCACGGACCCGAGGTGACAGCATGGCCTTGGTGCAAGGGAAGCCCTCCTCATCGACCGACGATATCATGGTGATGGGCAGCGTGTCGGCCATCTTGGCGATAAGCTCTTTAACACCCTTCAAGGCAGGGTTTTCTGGAGTGTCATCATCTATCGACAATTCCTTACGCCAGCGTTTCAGGTGCGGGAAGTACATCTTCATCTGGCCGATGTATTCTTCCATCGTGATGGGCTGCGGCAGTCCTTTGTTTACCTCATCCACAAACTGGGCACAATGCTCTATCATCTCATCCATTGAGCAGTCTTGGGTGAACTTGCCATCCTTGTAGCAATAGATGCAATAATCCTCATTTTTGCTTCCATCGGCATTGGTGCCGAGGATTTCATAGGTAAGCGGCATACCGCAGCTCTGACAAAACTTTTGTTCCATGGCCAAACTGTTTTACAGCGTATCATGATAGATGTCCGAACCGCCAGAGGTGGTGCAGCCCGTAGTGGCGGCATTGCCCGTATAGTGCAGGTCGCTGGCGCCCGAAAGGTTGACCTTGATGGTGCCGTCGCAATGGATGTAGACATTGCTGGCGCCTGATATCGAGCCTTCGCATTGGTCGCAGGCAAAGCCGTATCTGTTCCCGTTGATGGTTTTCTTGATGTCGCTGGCACCTGACAAATCAATCTTGAGCATATCGACTTGTCCCTCAAAGGTAGCCTCCGAGGCACCGCTCATCTCAAGGTCGAGGTCAAGAGCCTCCACATAACCCTTGATTTTGGAACTGCCCGTCAAGTCCATCTCGATTTCATCGGCCAGGATGTCACCAAAAAAATCGGAGGCACCCGACAGGTCAATGTCAACTTCATCGGCATCGATGTCGCAATAAAAATCAGATGCACCCGACAACTCAACCTCAACCTTATTGCCTTCAAGGCCATATTCCGAATGGAACTCCGAGGCACCCGAAAGGTCAACACTCGTCAAGTTAGCGTTATAAGGCAAGATTACCGTCATATCCGATTCGGCATGACATATTCACCCGCAGTGATGGTGATTTGTGTCGCAGCATCGCTGACCGTGACGTCAAATGCATCCTCCACTTCAAGCTCGGTGTAGGTGCCCGAAATGCTGAAATCCTTGGAGATAGGCTCACCAGCAAATTTGGAACAACCGCAAAAAGCAAACAAAACGACGACTGACAGAATTGCCAAATACTTTTTCATTTTAATATGGCCGCTGTTATATACCATCGGGACATCGGTTTTAATACGATTCTACTTGTTCATATCTAAACGGCTGCAAAAGTAGTTTATTATCCGTTCCGAAATGAAAACCCTATATGGACATTTTTATGGACTTTGCGATATTTTGTTCTCAAAACGCATTGGATTTGAATTTGATTTCCCTACTTTTGCGGCGAATAATAACGGAACAGTTGTTTTATTATGGCAAGACCGACAAGCGTAACGAAAGAAAAAATACTCGCTGCTGCTATTGACATTGTAAGAAAAGGCGGCACTTCCCAACTTACGGCTAGAAATCTTTCCTCGGCGTTGGGTTGTGGCGTCAATGCCATTTTCTCGAAATTTGGTTCTATGGAAGGCGTTATGGAGGCCGTCCGTGCCAAAGCCCGCCGCTTGTTCAAGGAGCGTGTAGGCGCAGGCTTTTCCTTGAATCCTCCTTTCAAAGGCATGGGCTTGGCCTTCCTTTGGTTCGCCATCGACGAGCCTCAACTCTTCAAATTGGTAATGGACAACAAGGCTTCGGCAACCTCTTTCGAGGATTATATCGACACCCAAGTAGGCTTCAAACAGGAGTCGATTGCCGCCATCAGCCAATCTTTCGGTTTGCAGGGAAAAGACGCGGAAATGCTTTATTATCAACTGATGCTTGTCGGTATTGGATTGGCCCATACCTGCGTGGAAGGCGGTGCGGCACTCAGCATCCCCCAAGTGTCCGAAATCTTCGGCAAGAATGTGAGGGCATTCCTGATGGTCATTCGTGCCGGCAATGATAATCGCGAATCGTTTATGCCTCGAGAAGGCACAGGACCCGAAGGCGACGTTGAATCCTATCTCTTGATCCATTCACTGGCAGGCCAGAACCACCTGCTGCAAGAGCTTCACGCCGTACCCCGCTATATCCAGGACAATGAATGGGTCGAAATGGAACGCGTGTTCCGAAACGGTTTCTCCCTCACGCCAGAATCGCTTCGGGAGAAGCATCCCAACCTCACCCGTGGCGATGTCCGCCTGATCATGCTTTCCCGACTTCAGTTTTCCGTGACCGAGCAAGCCCTTCTTTTGGGCATCTCGCCTGCCTCGGTCACCAAGGCACGCCAACGGCTTAAGGCCAAGTTGGGATTGTGATGAACCGTCCTCCCACCTATGATTTCATTCTTTCCTGCGTATCTTTACCAGCACCAGTCCCCTTGTATTTGCTGCGTGTCGAGTTCAGGCGATAATACACAGAGACTTGGAACTTGTGCGTCGAGAAAACATTGTTCTGCTGGATTTGGTAATAGCCCATATCGCTGTATTCGTTCATGCCACTGTGTCGCAGGATGTCGAGCACGGCGGTGCGGATAGTGAGCGATTTGTCTTTCAGGAAACTCTTCTGCACGACAACGCCAAGGTTCAAGTAGTTGTAATCGTTGTAGAAATTCAGTTGATGGCCGCGCGAGCGAAACATGAAGTTGATGTCAATTTTCCAATCGTGCTTGAAACTGAATGTGTTAAAAGCGTTGAAAGTAAAGACAGGCTTGTCGAAATAAACCCTGCGAGTACCTTCGGGAACATGAATGTCCTCAAGGTCGAGCCAAAGGTCTTGCTTCTCCATGCCTGCGGTGGCATTGAGCGACCAAATACCCGCTCTTGGTGTTGCCGAAATGTAGGCGCCAATCGTATTCACAGGTTTATCGAGGTTGATATGTTTGATCAGCGCGGCATCGCCATCGGTAAGGTAGGCCCACTGCGTGATAGGGTTTTTGCAATGCCCGTATGAAGCCGTGAACGCGAGCCATTTGTAGCCCACATTCAGCGTAAGGTCTTGAATTCGCTCGTTGAGCAGTTGCGAGTTGCCCGCCTGCATCGAATAGCGGCTGATGTAGGTGACGGCATCGTTCATCGCGAAGAAACTCGGACGGTTGGTCTTGATGCCATACGACAGGCCCATCTCCACCTTGCCCAAAGCAACGGAATAGGAGGCCGTTGGGAAGAACTCATCCTGCGGACGATAGAGGAAGTCGCTGTTGGTCACATCTCTATAGTCCAAAAGTGTGTGTTCGTAACGCATTCCGACGCTGGCTTGTCCCCATTTCCCGAAATCGCAGGCGTATTGCGTAAAGGCAGCGATATTGTTTTCCGTGATGTCGGCATCGGTGTTGGCAATGGTTTGTTTGTCAATCCAATAGGTATTGTGACGCTTGGCGAAGGTCATCTCAGCGCCTGCCTCAATGCTGCCTTTCCAAACGGGATAGGAAAGCACCAACTTGGAGGCATAGAGCCTGCTCTCCGCTCCCGACCTGCTTCTGACAAAGTCATCTTCTATCAAGCTTTGCTCCACATTTTCGCGGTCGGTGTTGGTCGCCGTGTTCAAGAAGTCGAAGTTGAAGTCGATGCCGAGTTTGCCCGCTGTGCCGTTGTAATAGGCGTTGGTGAGGATGCCGAGCGGCTTGGTTTCCTTGCTGGTCTGCACGCTGTAGAGATGGTCGAGGAAGGCATCGTTTTCGAAGACATCCTCATCATAAATGACCTTGTTCTCGCCGCCGAGATAATGCGTCAAGTCGGCGCGGATGCCCAAGGAATGGTTGTCGGAAACTTGCCAGTTGGCGCCAGCGGTATAAACGAGTTGGTCGTTTTTCCAAGTCATGGTGTAGGGACCTGCCTGACGGAACACTTTGGTGGTGTTGGCGATTTCCTCCAAGCTGCTGTATTGGCGGTAGTCCGTATGCCTGTAATACACCGAGCCAAACACATCGACACCGTTTTTGCGGTAGTTCAAGCCGAGTTTTCCGCGTGGCGTGTTGAAGCCGTACTGCAAGTCTTGGTCGTCGGTCAGGTTCAGGTCGAGGCTGAGGCCATCGCCTTGTTGTTTTTTGGTGCGGATGCGCACCACGGCCCTCACGGTGGCGTCATACTGTGCTCCCGGGTTGTTGATGACTTCCACATCACGGATGTCATCGCTACGCAGGCGGCGCAGTTCGCTGTCGTCACGCATCAGCCGCCCGTTGATATAGATAATCGGTGAGCCTTTGCCCAAGACCTCCAAACCATCCTCGCTGCCGGTCATTCCCGGCACTTTAGTCAGCATCTCTTGTGCCGTCCCCGAATCCTCAAGTACCGAGCCTTGGATGGTGGTAATCATCGAGTTACCTGTCAGCCGCGTTTGTGGCAACTGGCTCTTCACAACCACTTCGCCAAGGAGTTGAGCATCCATCATCATCTGGATGGTCAAGCCGTTTGTGGCCTTTGCAAATTGGGTTTGGTAACCCACGCACGACACTTTCAGCAGGCCGTCTTTTTTGTCGGTCGGCAAGAGGAATGAACCATGCTCATCCGTCACCGTTCCTTGCACAAAGGTCGAGTCGGGAAGCGAAAGCAACATCACATTCACGAAAGGCATAGGTTCGCCGTTTTCATCGGTGATGTGACCGACTAAATTTTGGTTTTGAGCCAATGCTGAAACCGTCATCAGCAGTGCAGCGGTAAGCGTTATTAATTTCAGTGTTTTCATCTTTTTGAGTTTATTTTTCAACTTCTATTCTCATTTCACAATCCGCTTCTCCACCCAAGATGGAGTGACAAAGCGTTACGGTGAAGTTTTTGCCTTTCCACAAACTTTGCATCGAATACATCACGCTTTGGCGCGAACATTCACAGAGCAAAGGTATTGTGACATATCCCTTTTTGCACAATTCACAAGTGCATTCCAAAAAGCTCACCTTTCACTCCGGGCAAATCATTGGCCATCTCAAAGAAAACATCCATGTCACCTTTAGCGTCCTCATAGAGTTTTTGGTAAACCGAAAGCGTACCTCCTTTCACGCAGTTCTTTCCGCATTCCGCAAAGAAAACCGACCGTTGTTCTGGTAGAAGCTGTGCAATGCCTTTCTCGAATCCCTTAAACCAATTTGACAATTCCATAACGATGTGATTTTAAACCTGTAAGAACCTTACTCCTCCATATCAATTCGACTGCAAAATTAGGGTATTATCCGTTCCGAAACGAAAACCATATATGGACAATAATGTGGACAATGTGTGTTCAAATCACCATTGATAATGAAAATGTTGTAGTTTTGCGGTGTAAATCAAATATGAGCGAAATGGGTTCATAAATACGAGAAAAAAGCTGTTTGGCTGTCAGCAGTTAGCTACAGTGCTACCAAGCTGATAGCTGACGGCTGATTGCTTACAGTCAACGAACCAATCGAAATTGAAAAAAGTCATAATATGTCAAAAGTTCTTTCTTTATTACTAATCACACTTTGCGCTTTGAATGGCTGGGCGCAAACTCCTCTCCTGAAAACCGTTGAAAAACCAGATGCGGCCACTCCGACGCTTCGCGCGGATGGATTGCTTCATTCGCATTGGACACAGGACTTCCCTTACAATCAATTTTGTCCAAGAGACCCAGTGAATGGCAATGCCTATAGCGTTGCTGGCTGTCCTGCCGTTGCCATGGGACAGATTATCAACTATTTGCAAACGACACAAAACACCCGTTTTACCGACGATGACGACTATAACCATTACTATGCAGGGCGCAATTATGTCATTGACGACGATTGGGCAAGCTTGAAATTCCCGTCCTTCCCAAT
>CADBGN010000010.1:0-974 GCA_902794155.1 uncultured Bacteroidia bacterium | reverse complement strand
CGTCGACGCCACTTTCCAGCGCGGCGAGGTTCTTTCTGACGAGTTGGCCGCAGCCTTGGTCTTTGCTTGCGGTACGGCACCCAAGCAGGTCTATACTTCCGAAGCCTCCGGCACCTTCTATGTGGATCAAGCGTTTGAGGCCTACCAACGCTTTGGCTTTGCGGACTGTGTGTTGTTTCGCGACCCCGATTCTTTAATGTATGCCACCTTGATTTCCAATCTGAAAGCGGGTTATCCCGCCCACTTGGCAGTCGAGAATCCTGCTGGAACGGTTGGGCACAACGTGGTGGTCGATGGCTACCGCGAATCGGATGGCAAGTTCCATATCAATTTCGGCTACGGTGGCAATTTAGACAACTGGTACGACATTCCCGACCCGAATTTCTATTACGGCATGACCAAGGTGGAAGGCATCATTTTGAACATTATTCCTAAAGATGGACCTTTGGCCGTTCACGAGTCCACCGTCCAACAACCTCTTGAAGTTTATCCCAACCCCGTTTCCAATGTCCTCTATGTGAAAAACCTTCCTTGCGAAAAGGTGGAGTATTCCATTTTCAACATTTTGGGCCAAAAGGTAATGGCTGGTTCCTCAAACGGAGCCATTTCCATTGCTGGATTGGAAAAGGGGATTTACTTCTTGCAGGTCGAGGGAGAATACTTCTGTGAAACGGCGAAGTTTGTTGTGAAGTAAACGATGCTTGCCCATTTTTGCAACGGCAAAAACTAATAGTCGCAAGACAAAATAAACTAATGGATGGGAATATTGAAGGGTTTGTGCTGTTTATTGGGAGGGTGATGGAATAATGCGTTTTGTTATCGGCAAAAAAGTTTGAATTTGCCGAAAGTTTTTGTAGATTTGCATCGTTAAAACCAAGAGGGATACCATGAGCAACGAGTCTATCATTCAAATATTTGAGGGCATCAATGTCCGCATTGTCTGGAACGAGGAAGAACAGGAATACTATTTCTCG
>CADBGN010000009.1 GCA_902794155.1 uncultured Bacteroidia bacterium | reverse complement strand
GAACGCGAACCGAAGCGACAGAGGCGGAGAGGGTTTTGGCGTGATGGTGCCTCAGACGGGAGTGGAATACGACCAATGGAAGTACACGCCCATGGGCGAGGGCATCGTCCTGCTCGCCGGCTTGGCTGGCGCCTATCTCATCCGCAAGCGCAAGAAAGAGGATTGATAAGGACCATTGAAACCAGAAAGGTTCCTTTAAGAAAATTAAGGGGCAAGCATGCTTGCCCCTTAATTTTTTTTGAAAAAAATGGGAGAGTATTCTAATCGGTGAAGATTTATTAATTATTTGTAGCATTAGAATGTGAAGCAACAACGCTTTTGACTCTCTTTCTGCTGATAGTGTCCTATTATTCCAATCACTTCTGCTTTTTAAAGTTGTTGATTTATATCTGTTTTAATACCTAATCTATGATACCTTAAAATAATATCAATTTTTTCCGTAGTTTACTATACGGTTTTGAAAAATTAACTATTTTTGCAGCCGAAACGAAAGTGTATCCGTTTCATGACGTACGTTTTATACTATAGTAATTAAATTCAAGACAAAGAAAAAATAGGATCCTAAAATGAATAAAACCAGCATCTTACGAGGAACTAAGCTGGATATTGTCCAAACTGAACCTTGCCACGCCTCAGGCGCAAAGCCTACGGTAATTGGGTTTTTAGGTTGGGAGAGTGTCCCGATGGCTATGTATTTGCGTAGCCGCGAACCCTTTATATATATGGTGCCATCCAAAAGAAGAAAAGATTTAAAGTATAAACAATAAAAACTTCGAAGTAAATGCAACAGAATTACAACAAGAAAAACAAAGGCTTGGCCTTGCTTGGCCAAGGCAAATGGAAACACGCCCTGTGGAGCGCCTTGGTATTGATGGGGTTCCTGATGGGCTTCGGCATGATGGGCGCTTATGCGCAATTGCCTACTAACGGCCTCTATATGCACAAGGACTGGGTGCCGAACTATGATGATTGCCCCAATGGCGACTGTGGCTATATCCGCCTCGAGACCTTCGTGTCGGGTGATAAGATTCTCATCCAAAAAGACATTCCTTCCGACATCGTCCTTGTCCTCGATGTCTCATCCTCAATGAGGGCAACGAGAGGAACACAGTCTACACCTTCTGATCGAGCGTTATCTTACAATGATGTGGCTGGTGCCAGGACTGCCGAGACTAATTACACATATAGCGGGTACCAGCTGTTCGCAGAAGAAAACAATGGTAGATACTATCTGTATTATAACTCAAGTGGCAGTGATACTAGGAACTATTTCCGAACTAATGGTAATATCACAACCAATCGTAATAACGCCGCTTATGCTACTTCACCCGATGGGGTTATATACACATTCGGTAATAATAGCCAACTTCGACGAGGTTCCTCCAGAATCTTCGAATTGAAAAAGGCTGTGGCTGACTTCGTTGAAACGATTAACCAAATGGACCTCAAGGAAGACGGCACCCGCATTGGCAACAAGCTCTCCATCATCACCTACTGCCGTTATACGACCATGCATCAGGAACTTGCGGCAATGGGTGACATCAATATTGATGAATTAAAGCAAAAGGTTTGGGGATTCACCCTGGCTCAAGGAACAGCTCCCAGCCTTGGTATTGATGATGCCAACACCGAGTTTGCCAATAATCCCCATACGGGTGAAACTATCGGCGAAGATTTCACGAGGACCGTCGTGCTGTTTACCGATGGTGAACCTTATGAAACTTCTCCTAATACTACTTATAGAGCCGTCGGCAGAGCACAAATATCAAAGCAGACGTATGGTGCAACGGTTTACTCGATTGGCATGTTTACCACTTCGCCTGCTCAGAATAGCACAACCTGGAACTTCCTGAATTATATCTCGTCCAATTATCCCAACGCAAATCTTAACGGCGATGGTTCGCAGGCTGGACATATGCAACCTGGGACAGGTGGCAATCCTACTGCCGGTTACTACATAGACGCTTCCAGCGAAACTATAGATTTGTCTGAAATCTTCCAGTCCATCGCCGAAACCGCTGGCGGTTCCTCCTTTGATTTGGGTTCAGAGACCGTGGTGCAGGATGTTATTTCACCCAACTTCCAGTTGGATATCCCCTCTGGACAAACGGCTGGTACCACTATCAAAGCCTATGCGCCTAAGTGTAACGGCAAGACTGGCAACGTGTTCACTTTCGAGCCTGAAACCGATGGTGCCACACGACTTACCTTCGATGCTGACGGAGTGGTTAATGGCGGAAATGAGAACCGTCTTGCCGATGGCATCGTTAATTTTGATCCCGACACCAAGACACTTACCTTCACCGATTTCAACTTCTCTGCCATGTATGTGGCCCAAGAAATGAATGATGATGGCACGCCTTATATTGATCCAGAAACGCACCGCCCCGTCTTCTTCGGCCGTAAGTTGGTCATGCTGATTCCTTTGAGGGTGGAAGAAGGCACATGGGGTGACGATATGGCCACCAACGGTCCTTTGTCCATCATCGAACCCGATGGTGACACGCTCAACCCGCTTTATTTCAATATCCCCATCGCCAATGTCATCGGCACCGTTTGGACAGAAGTGATTACCGAAGAGCCCGAAGGCTTCAAACTCGACAGTATCGACACACCCGAAGAGTTGGCTTGGTTCATCAGCGTGGTGAATGGTCGTGCCAGATATAAAGACAACAGTGATGTTGTTTCGACTCCTAGTGCCAACGCTAGACTAACCGCTGACATTGACATGAGTGCCCACAACTGGGTGTCCATCGGTGAAGGCACCACAGGCTACACAGGTACTTTCGATGGCAACGGACATGTGATCACAGGCTTGAAAAACAACGCCACGAAATACTACAAGTTGAATGAACGCGCCATGGTCTATCCTGGCATGTTCTCCAACGTGAAGGGCACCGTGAAGAATCTCTTTGTGCTTGATGCCGATTTCCATGCCAAGAATCATATACTCAAACCGGAGGACGAGCAAAAAACCTTCATCCATTTCGGAATAATCGCCGATACGCTGTCGAGTACTGGTAAGATCTTCAACTGCGAAGCTGTGGGCAACATTACAAGCAACAACAATGCCGATAATCTGTCGCGCGACGAACTTATGATCTTTGGTGGCTTGGTCGGCTACAACAATGGCGGCACTATCCATTCCACCATGGCTATGGCCGAACTCACAGGTTATACCTTAGGTGGCGCCGTGGGTCTCAACAATGGTCAATTCTCAAACAGCTTCACCAATGGTGTGTATAACTATTTGGACAATGACATCGAGGGTAAGTACGTTGGTGGCATCGCAGCCCAAAACACGGGTACCATCAACAACTGCTATGTTCGCTTTGAGCGCGACAACCAAAACCTTGACAAGACCAATTTTGGCATGCTCGTTGGTACTGGAACGGCACCAACCAACTCCTATACGCCTCAAATCGTGACATGGTCGCGTCCTGATCACTTAAGCGAAACCGAAGAAACCATCACGAACAGAACTATTCCGAATACAATAACAGATCCCCAGAATAATCCCGCAACTTCCTACACCCTTACCGTTTCTCCCACCTTCTATAACATGTTCACTAATGACAATAGTATTGGTGGCACATGGGGAACGGTGACTAATAGCTCAGGTACTTACAATGTATACGCTGGTGGTACACCTCTATTGAACGTGTTAAATAGCGGAAGAGGCAATGGTGCTTCATGGAAGCGCACCACCGCAGGAGTCTACTCTGATGGTGCTGGCGACATCAATGATGACTATCCTGTGCTTGTGTTCCCAGAATACACCTGCCTCGGTTCTGCCGACGGTATCCGCATCGACTATGCCGCTTCGCTGAACGAGATGCTGCACCGCCACAACAACGGCAACCTGAATGAGAACACCATATTAGAGGGAGATAAATACAAACCTACTAATCACACTGCCATCTATAAAGGCACCATCAACCTGTATGCCAACGACGATGTCACCATTGAAACTACAGGTACAGGTAGCAAAGCCGGTGAAGAGGAAGTAGCCGATGACTGCACTGCTGAGGGCGTGGTGGTCTACATTGACGAGAACATCAGCTTGCTGCAGGGCAAAGATTCGGAAATCGAGGCCTATACGGGCCAAAGCCTGCAAGCCTTCAACAACACTGGTATTCAAGCAGGTAATCGTTGGCACAATATCAGCTCTTCATTGTCGAACAGCATGTTCGGTTGGTATTATAATACTACAACTGAAGTAGCCCACAGTTGGTCTGACAATCCCTGTGGTTGGACTATCCACTATTATGATGAAGATGAAGCATTCTTCCCTATTGACCTTAACTCTCGTCATCGTGCTGATTTCTATTGCTTCTTTGAGCCCGAATATCATTGGGTTAACTTTAAACGTAATGGTGTAAGCCACTGGCACATGGACAACTACACTACAAAGATTCAATATGAATACACCTTGAACGGCGTAACCCATAAACTTGAGAACGAAGAGCAGTTTATCCCCGGCAAGGGTTATCTAGCTGCTATTGACATGTCCACCTATTGGGAAGCCAATGGTAGAGAAGCCCAGTTCATGCAGAACCGTGGCACGCTGAACAACGGCGATGTCAACATCAATGTCACTTACACGCCAACGGCAACCTATGACCTGGCTGGTTACCAAACGGGCTTGGAAGGCTACAACCTCCTTGGCAACCCCTACCAGAGCTTCCTGGACTTTGATGTGTTTTATAATCAGAATTCATCGGTTCTTTCCAATAGTAAATATGCAAACACCTATGCTGTGTATGATCCCGAACAGGAAAAATATGTTCAATACATGCCTCAATCATCAACAGGATCAAAAGCAGCCGGACGTTGCATCAATATGCACCAAGGTTTCTTCATCCAAGTGAACACGAGCGGCCTGGTCACTTTCAAAAACACAATGCGTACTAACGACGCTACGCCCAACTTCCGTGGCGAAAAACCTGCCTTCCCGTTGATCAACTTCACCGTTACCGACAGCAAAGGCAACACCGACCTCGCCATCCTCGAGGTCAACCGCGACGAGAACGACGGCGCCAAGAAGCTCCGCATGGGTAACTCCGCAGGTCGCATCTTCTTCCGCTACGACAACGAAAAGCTCGCCATCTTCTTCCGCGACAACGCCGAAGGCAGCCAAAGCCTCCACTTCGCCGCAGAGGAAAACGGCAACTTCACCCTCAGCTGGGACAGAGCCAACGACAACTTCAGCAGCCTCACCCTCGTCGACAACATCACTGGCGTGAAGACCGACATGCTCACGCATGACAGCTATACCTTCGAAGGCAACACCAACGACTATACCTCTCGCTTCAAGATCGTGTTCGGCAACGCCAACGGCGAGGACGAGGACGAAGACACCATCGGCTCTGAAAACTTCGCCTTCTTCAACGAAGGTAACCTCATCGTCAACGGTGAGGGTCAACTGGATGTGGTCGATGTCCTCGGTCGCGTGCTCTACTCCACCGAGCTCACCGACACCCAGAACACCGTCAGCCTGCCTCACAACGCCAAGGGCGTGTGCGTGCTCCGCATCACCAACGGCGACAATGTGAAGGTTCAGAAAATCGTAGTCAGATAACTAAATTATTCAGAACAAAATAAAAACTAGATACAATGAAGAAACTGATAACGACAATAGCAATTGCTACGATGTTCGTCGCTCCGGCCATGGCTCAGGTGTTCCTTGACGACGAGGACTTGAACAGCAGCAGAAATGGTGAAAGCTCATCTCAGCTGGTTATCAACAACCCTGCCGTTTACGACTCGGGTGAGGACTGGTACGCCCCCCTAGGCGAAGGCATCGTCCTGCTCGCCGGCTTGGCTGGCGCCTACCTCGTCGGCAAGCGCCGCAAGGAGGAGTAATCCTATTCTTAACGGAATGAAAAAAGGAGACAAGCAGTGCTTGCCTCCTTTTTTGCTTTTAGTGTGTTTGTTTTATTTCTTCCTCCTGAACAAGGAAAGAATGAACAGCAGCACGACGGAGCCTGCTGTGCCCACGAGGAGCTGGCCCCACCAGGCGTCGCTCACCGTCAGGCCGAGCTTGCTGAAGATCCAGCTGCCCAAGAGGCCGCCGACGAGACCGACGATGATGCAGATTAAAAGGCCCATGCCTTTACCCATGATTCGGCCGGCGATGAATCCCGCCAGCGCGCCGATATGGATTGATACGATAATTCCCCACATAGTGTTTTGAGTTTTAAGGGTTTTGAGATTAGAGTTTTTATTATGGCTATTGGCCACTGGCTACTGGCTGCTGGCTGCTGGCAGTTCCCCTATGTTTAGGAGATTGCGGGTCTGCGCCCGCAATGAAGCCTAAGGGGAGAGGCTGCCAGAGGCCAAAGGCCAGAAGCCAGTGGCCGCTTAAGGTTTATTCATCAAGTCAGCGATCTCGGCGTTTTGCGCCTCGATGTAGTTAAGGATCTCATCGCGGCCGGTCTTCTTCTCCGCCGAAGTGATAAAAACAGGCGGTAGTTCTTCCCACTCTTCCAAAAGCTTAGCCTTGAAGGCTTCCACATTCCTTTCAAGCTCTGCTTTCGACACCTTGTCGGCTTTCGTGAAGACGATGTTGAACGGCACTTGGTTCTCGCCCAGCCACTCTACGAAGCCCAGGTCGTTGTTTTGCGGCTCAATGCGCGAGTCGATTAGCACGAAGGTGCTCACGAGGTTGCGGCGACGGGTAATGTAGTTGTTGATCATCACGCGCCACTGCTCGCGGGTCTTCTTCGAGTGTTGCGCGTAGCCGTAGCCTGGAAGGTCAACGAGATACCATGCGTCGTTGACGATGAAATGGTTGATGGCCACCGTCTTGCCTGGCACCGAAGAGGTCTTAGCCAAGCCGCGGCGCTGTACCAACATGTTGATTAGCGACGACTTGCCCACGTTGGAGCGTCCGATGAAGGCATATTCGGGGATGTTGTCGTTGGGCAAGAACTCGAAACGAGTGTTGCTCATCAGGAATTCGGCTTTTTTGATGTCCATTGTCTTTTGGGGTTATACTATTTTGCAAAGATAGTAAAAAAATATAATACGGAGATTCCCGCCGACAGGCGGGAATGGAGGGCGCTGTTTTTTTTGTTCTGCGGCGGCCTTTGGGATTTTTCTGATGTATGGATTTTACTGGCCGCCGCAATGATATGATTTGACGCACCTCCATTCCCGCGCAGCGGGAATCTCTGCTGATGTTTGACATAGTTTCCCAGCCGTGCAGCGGGAATCTTTGAGCCGTTTAATATGCGATTCCCGCCGTCAGGAGAATCTCAAAGGTCGTCGCCATTAAGATTGTCAAAGACTAGTTTTACCCTTTCACTCCATGGCGTCTTGTCGAAAACGAACCCTTTTTCTGTGACAAGTTCTTTCCATTCGGGGTTTATGCTCTCTATTAACTCAATCTTTTCTTTACGGGTCATATGCTTAATCCTATTCTCCTCGTCAATGGCTGATTGATATCTTGTAAACTCTTTATAATAGACGCAGTATTCACAATTATATTTGTCTGAAAAAGAACCTTTGTGTTTATGGCTTTTGTGTTCGTCCACTCTGCGAACTAAATCATTTGTGCAACCTGTGTACAACACGGTGTGGCCTTTGTTTGTCATTATATAGGTGTATGCGAACTTCATAAGAAATAGCTTGCTGGTGGCAAAGGTAATAAAAATAAGAGATTCCCCTAGCGGGGAATGGAGGTATAGGTTGTTTTTATAATATGCGGCGGCTGCAGGATCTTATTAGCGTTAGTACCACAAGCCGCCGCTGTTATAAACAAGACACGCTCTCCATTCCCGCGCAGCGGGAATCTCTGCTGGTTGTTCGATGACGTAATGGAGAGGGATTCCCCTAGCAGGGAATGGAGTCCTTGCACTATTCTAAACCGCGGCGGCTTGTGGGACTTACTATGCGTAGTTTTCTGTTGCCGCCGCAAAAAAATATGGCAGGCTACTCCATTCCCCGTCAGGGGAATCTCAGACCGCCGATGTAAATAGTAAGATAGGCTATATTCCTGCACGGCTGGAATCTCCAGGCCTTTTCAACAAGTAATCAACAGGAAATGAACAAAGTTATTAACACTTGGTGTTGAAAACTAATTTTAAAGATTTGTGTAGGAAAGTGTCAAGAAATGGGAGAAAGTGTATATCTTTGCAGCAGAAAAATGACGACAAAGGAATATGAGTTACTTGGTAGGACATTATAACTGCAAATTGGATTCGAAAGGCCGTCTTTTGGTGCCTGCTGAATTCAAGGAACAGCTGGGTGAACAGGTGGAGGAAGGCTTCGTCCTTCGTCCCGGACTTCACGCCACCTGCCTGGAACTCTACACGAGGAAGGACTGGGACGAGGTGCAGGACCAGCTGCGTGCCGCCTTCAGCCAGTTCAAGGCGAAACAGGAGGCGGTGCTGAGAAAGTATAACGCGGGAGCTCGCTTTGTGAAACTCGACGGCAGCGGCCGACTGCAGATCCCCAAGGACCTCATCGACAAAGGCGCCCTCGTAAAAGACCTTGTCATCACCTCGGTCACAACGAAGATGGAAATCTGGGATAAGGACCTCTACGAACAGTCCATCGACGAGCTTGACGACGAGGAGTTCTTCAACCTGCTAGGAGAAAACATAAAATAGGGGAGGCGATCATGTATCACAATCCGGTCATGTTGAACGAATGCCTTGAGGGACTGAACATCAACCCCGAAGGCATCTACGCCGACGTTACCTTTGGTGGAGGCGGCCACTCGCGCGCCATCCTCGAAAGGCTGACGACGGGCCACCTCTATGCCTTTGATCAGGACGAAGATGCCGCAGCCAATGCCTTCGACGATGAGCGCTTCACCTTCATCCCCCAAAACTTCAAGTATTTCAAGAATTTCATCCAACTCTATAACGGTGGACGTCAAATTGACGGTATCATCGCCGATTTGGGCGTCTCGTCGCACCAGTTCGATACGCCTGAGAAAGGCTTCTCGACCCGTTTCGACGGTCCTTTGGACATGCGCATGAGCCAGATGACCCCCAACGACGCAGCAACTGTGGTGAACACCTACGATCACGCCGACCTGACGCGTATCCTGCGCCTTTATGGTGAGATGCAACAGCCTCAGCTTATCGCTTCCGACATTATCTTGGCTCGTGAAACCGAACCTATTGAGACTACTGAGCAGCTGAAAGCCGCTGTGCAGCGTCGTTTGCCACGAGGCAAGGAGAACAAAGTGCTGGCACAACTCTTCCAAGCCCTGCGCATTGAGGTGAACCAAGAGCTCGAAGCCCTTGGCATCTTCCTCATGCAGTGTCCCGAAGTGTTGAAGCCGGGTGGGCGCCTCGTTGTGATGTCGTACCATTCGTTGGAAGACCGCCTAGTGAAGAACTTCATGAAGACGGGCAACGCCGAAGGCAAGGAGGAGAAAGACTTTTACGGTAATTTATTGTCACCTTATACCATCATCACACGCAAGCCCGTTGTCCCCGCCGATGAGGAGATCGAAAGCAACCCCAGGGCTCGCAGTGCCAAACTAAGAATCGCGGAAAGGAAATAAAGGCATGGAAGAACAGAAAGAAATAAAGAAGATAAAGAAGGGCAGTAAGAGGGTAATGAATGTTTTGGGCGGCACCTTTCTCGTGAGGGAGCAATTCACCAAACAGTTTTTCTTCCTCGCGTATGTCACTATCCTGCTCATGGCTATTATCACCAACACCTACATCGCAGAGGAGAGAAACCGTGAGCTGATCAAGGCAAACAAACGACTCAACGACTTGCAGGTGGAGTATATTCAGGTGAAGTCAGCCATCATGGAGGCTTCCAAACAATCGGTATTGGTGAAGCGGTTGGAAGGCACGGGACTGAAGGAAGCCACCGAACCCCTAAAGCGTATCAGCGTTAATGTTGAACCCGAAAAGAATGTGGAGCCATGACGACCGACCCGAAAACCGATACCCTTTGGAAAACCTATTTGGTCTATGTTCTAGTCCTTATCTTTGGTGTCGCCATCATCGCGAAGATTATCTTGGTGCAGACTAAGGATAATAAGGAACTGGAGAAGTTGGCCGAGAAGCGTGAGTACCGCGTAGATACCTTGGAAGCTTCTCGCGGCAATATCTTTTCGTCGGATGGTCAGCTGATGGCTACGACGATTCCGCTCTACGACGTTTTCTTCGACTACAAGTCGGTCGACTCGACTTTCCTTGCCGACAATATTGACTCGTTATGTGTGCAGATGTCAGAACTGCTTCCGAAGCGCAATCCGGAGCAATGGAAGGCTTTCTTCGCCGAAGGCATGGCCAAGAAAAACCGTCACTATAAAATTGCGCTCAACATCACGCAAACGGAACTGCGCAGGATGCAGCAGTTTGTGATTTTCAACCGTGGCCTTTACAAGAACGGCCTCATCATCGACAAGAAGATCCGTCGTGAACATCCTTATAAAGATCTTGCCAGCCTCATGCTTGGTATGGCCAACGAGAAGAAGGGCTATTTCTTCGGCCTTGAGGGTGCCTACAACGACTATCTCAGAGGTCAAAACGGTCGCCAGTTGGTGCGTCGCATCCACCATGGCGGTTGGATCCCCGTTGACTCTGACGACAATACTGATGCCCAAAACGGCGATGATGTCATCACTACTTTCGATGTCAAGTTACAGGACATTGTGGAGAGCGCACTCAACAACACCCTGACTGTAAACAAAGCCGAACAGGGCTGTGCTATCCTGATGGATGTGGAAACGGGTTATGTGAAGGCCTTGGCCAACTTGAGCCTCAATCATGAAACGGGCAAATACGAAGAGCTTTACAACGTGGCCTTGGCTGAAAGATACGAACCTGGATCGGTGTTCAAGATTGCCTCGATGGTTGTGTTACTAAACAACAACGAGAACATGAACCTCAGCGACCGAGTGAACATTGGCATGGGTCCCATCCAATTCTCGAATCGTACGATGAAAGACGACCATAGCTTTGCAAAAGGCGGTGTTTGCACTGTGCAGGAGGTCATCGAACAGTCGTCGAACAAAGGCACGGCGGTGTTGGTCACCAAGAACTTTGCCGCGCATCCCGAGAAGTATGTCAACGGCTTGTATGCCTTAGGCTTGAACAAGAAAATAGGCACAGGTATCACGGGTGAGGCTCAGCCTGTCATAAAGCACCCTGACGACAAAACCAAGGATGGGCGCAAACTTTGGTCGAATGTCTCCCTGCCATGGATGTCGATTGGATATGAGGTGAACGTTACTCCGATGCAACTGCTGATGCTCTATAACGCCATCGCCAATGGGGGACGTATGATGAAGCCTCAGTTTGTCACCGAGATCCGTCGTGGAGAGCAGACCATTGAGAAATTTGAGCCCGTTGTGCTCAGCGAGCATATCGCCTCGCCCGAGTCAATCGAGAAGATACAGACCATGCTGGAAGGCGTGGTTCTCAGAGGCACGGCCAGGCGGCAGTTTGCCGGTTGTGTGGTGGGTGTGGCAGGTAAAACCGGTACGGCACAATACTATGACAAGGTGCAAGGCTATGCCTATCATGAGCCTGGCATTGGCCGTAAGCTCTACAACACCACTTTTGTGGGTTATTTCCCCACCGACAAGCCGCGCTACAGCTGCATTATCATGGTGAGTCGCGCCCGTGGCGCCAAATGGGCTGCTGGTGGTGTGTCGGCCCCCGGTTTCAGAGAAATTGCCGAGAAGGTGTATGCCACACGCATTGGTATTAGTGAAGACGACAGCATCACACTGAGGGATGAGCGGGCCAAAGGTCCTGTGCTCGTCCGCCACAGCAAGGAATCGCAATACCTCAATGGCATAGCCAAGAACTACGATGACTATGCCATCAACGGCGATTGGGTGACCGTGGAAACCAGCGAGAGTGGACAAATTACTCTACGTGAAGCCAAGCTATCCAACAATAGAGTGCCCAATGTGATCGGAATGGACATCACTGACGCTGTTTATCTCCTGGAAAACATGGGAATCAGCACCGAGTTTACCGGACAAGGTGTGGTTAAAGAGCAGTCTTTACACGCTGGTGACACTGTCAGGGCACATAGTACAATGTATTTAAAACTTGAGAAATGATGAAGATAAAAGACATATTAGCGAATTGCAACCTCATGGAAATCGTGGGCGAGAAGGATGTTGACGTCGTTGACATCACCTTCGATTCCAGAAAGGTCAGCCAGGGCACATTGTTTTTCGCCGTCAAGGGCACGCAAGTCGACGGTCACGACTATATTGACAATGCCATTGAGAAAGGCGCATCGGTGATTGTGTGTGAGAAGTTGCCACGAAAGAAAGCCGACAATGTCACTTACGTGAAAGTGGACAACTCGGCCTACGTTTTGGGCGTCGGTGCCTCCAATTTCTTCGGCAACCCTTCGGAGAAGCTGAAGTTGGTGGGCGTGACAGGCACCAATGGCAAGACCACCATCGCCACCTTATTATATAGGCTCTTCACTGAGGCAGGCTATCCCTGTGGACTGCTCTCAACCATCGAGAATATCGTCAACCGCGATGTCGTCCCTTCTACCCATACCACGCCTGATCCCATCGAGCTGAACACTTTGTTGCAGCAGATGGTCGACAAAGGTTGCGAATATGCCTTTATGGAAGTGAGCTCGCACAGCGTGGCCCAAGACCGCATTGCTGGACTACGGTTTGCGGGAGGTATCTTCACCAACTTGACACACGACCATTTGGACTATCATAAGACCATGGCCAACTACCGTAACGCCAAGAAGAAATTCTTCGACGACCTACCGCAGAACGCTTTTGCATTGACCAATTTGGACGATAAGAACGGAGCTTATATGTTGCAAAACACCAAGGCTCGCAAATTGAGCTATGCTTTGAAACACGATGCCGACTTTAAAGGTGTTGTCATGGAAAGCCATTTCGATGGTATGTTGCTCAAGGTGAATGGTACGGAAATGTTTACCCAACTCGTTGGTGGATTCAATGCCAGCAATATCTTGGCCATTTACGGGGCTGCAACAGCATTGGGATTCAATAAGGATGAGCTACTGGTTGAGGTCAGTAAGTTGCGTGGCGCTAACGGCCGTTTCGATATGGTACATTCGGAAAAAGGCATCGTCGGCATCGTCGACTACGCCCATACACCCGATGCCTTGGAGAACGTGCTCGTCACTATCAACGATGTGCGTTGCCATAAGGAAACGCTGATTACCGTGGTGGGCTGCGGCGGCAACCGCGACACCACTAAACGTCCTGAGATGGCTGCTGTCGCTGTCAAACTCAGCGACCGTGTCATCCTCACTAGCGACAACCCGCGTAACGAAGACCCAGATGAGATCATTCGTCAGATGAAAGCCGGCGTGCCTCAGGAAGACCAAGGTAAGGTGCTGAGTATCACCAACAGGCGTGAGGCCATCCGCACAGCTGTCGCGTTGGCCAAGAAAGGCGACATCATCCTCCTGGCAGGCAAGGGCCATGAGAACTATCAAGAAATCAACGGAGTGAAGAACCATTTCGACGACAAGGAAGTTTTGTCGGAAGCATTTAGGGAGGCATAAGCCATGTTATACTATCTGTTCAATTATCTGCAAGAATGCGATTTCCCGGGTGCGGGCGTGTTTAACTACGTTACTTTCCGTGCTGCCATCGCGGTCATCCTCTCGTTGGTGGTGGCAGTGTGGTTCGGCAATTGGTTCATCAAGATGTTGAAGCGTAAGAAGATCACCGAAACCCAGCGTGACGCGTCAATCGATCCTTACAATACCAAGAAAGTGGGTGTGCCTACCATGGGTGGCGTCATTATCATTGCTGCCATCCTCATTCCGGTGTTGTTGGTTTGCAAACTCCATAGCGTCTACACCCTCCTGATGATAGCCACTACGTTGATTTTAGGTTTCTTGGGCTTTGCCGACGACTACACCAAGACTTTCAAACACAAGAAAGACGGCTTGAAGCCCGCAGTGAAGTTGGGTGGTCAGATTCTCTTGGGTCTGCTTGTTGGCCTGACCTTGCGTTTCAGCCCTGCAGTACAGATCAACGAAACCGTTCAAGTGAAGATTGAGGACAACAAGGAAGTGGTGGTAAAGAGTCCTGACGTGAAGTCGACCAAGACCACTATTCCTTTCGTGAAGAACCATAATCTCAACTATGCAGACTTGTTCAAATGGGCTGGAGAGAAGTGGATGTATAACTTGGCATGGGTATTCCTGGTGCTGCTCACCGTTTTCATCGTAGCAGCAGTATCCAATGGCTCCAACCTCAACGATGGTATGGACGGCATGGCTTCGGGCAACTCGGCCATCATAGGACTCACCTTGCTCATCTTGGCTTATATCTCCAGTAATGCAGTCACGGCGAGTTATTTCAATTTGATGTATATACCTGGAAGTGAAGAACTTGTTGTATTCTTGGGTGCTTTTATGGGTGCACTTATCGGCTTTTTGTGGTTCAACTCTTTCCCGGCGCAAATCTTCATGGGCGACACGGGCAGCCTGACCATTGGTGGCATCATTGCGGTTTCGGCCATCATCATGCATAAGGAGTTGTTGTTGCCTTTGCTCTGCGGTGTGTTCCTCTTCGAGATCCTCTCCGATTTGGACGTGAAGCGTTTTGTCAAGACAGGCAAGAAACACCGTATTTGGAAGAAAGGTCCCTTACACGACCACTTCAGAACGAGCTATAGTGACTTTAAGAAGGCATGGCCCAATAGCACTGTCACCTTCAAGGGACATGGTGAAGGTCACAACACAGTTCACCATGAGGTGAAGATCACCATCCGATTCTGGATCGTCACGATATTGTTGGCTGCTTTTACATTGATAACGTTTAAGATAAGATAACCCCCTGGATCGCTTCGTGCTTCGCGATGACGATTCCATGCGATGACGCAAAACGACAACTGAACAACTGAATAACTGAACAACTGATAACTAAATAGATGACATATTACGAAGAAATAACGAACACGAGACTAAAACATCCTACCACCATGGTGGATGGCATATCGTCCAAGGTTTTGCAAATCAGGAAAGAGCATATCAAGCTGAGTCTTAGTGATTTGAATACGGTCGATCATCGACAGGAATACGTCACTACCATCAATGGCGTAATGTATTACGACGACTCGCGTGCAGAGAATGTGAATGCTACTTGGTTCACTTTCCAAAACATCGTGAAGCCCGTTGTTTGGATTGCTGGTGGCGATGATAGCAGCATCGATTTCAAGGATCTTAAGAAAGTGGTGAAGCAGAAGGTGAGAGCCATGGTTTGCATTGGCCAGGACAATGGTAAGTTAAAGAGAACTTTCCATAAAGATATCGCGGAATTGTTTGAAGTGGAGAGCCTTGACAAGGCCGTCAACTTGGCTGCATTGCTGGCACACGACGACGACATCGTGTTGTTTTCACCTGCCTGCAAGTCGGCGACGGGGGAGACCTATGCTGAGCGTGGTACTCAATTCACGGAAAATGTAAGGAGAATGGAACATGAATGTCATCAATAAAATATTGAAAGGCGATAAGGTAATTTGGATCGTGGCGTTGATTTTGGGCGTCATCTCGTTGATTGTCGTATATAGTGCCACCAGTGCTTTGGCGGTTTCGAAATACGAGGGCAACACGGGGCGTGTGGTGATGAAACACTTGGGTATGCTGCTCTTTGGCTTCTTGATGATGATTTTGGGCTCAAGGATCAACTACAAGCGTTATGCAAAAATTGCTCTTTTACTCATGATACCCTGTTTGGCTTTGTTGCTCTATACCTTGGTGTTTGGCCGCAACATCAATGATGCCAGCCGGTCTATCAACCTTGGTGGATTCTCTTTCCAGCCCAGCGAGTTGGCCAAGATTATCTTGATCACTTATCTGGCCCGCCAGATCATCATGATGGAAGGGTCGGTGTATAAGTTCAAAGACTTTCTCATCAAACTGGCGGTACCCATCCTGCTCACCGCCGCCTTGATCTTCTCCGAGAACCTCTCGACTGCTGTCATCCTGATTGCCGTGTGCATGGTGCTGCTGTTCATCGGCAGGGTGAAGTTCCTGCACATCATGGCCTTGGTGGGGTTGTGCGTCATCGGCATGGGTGCCTATCTGAGCTTCGATGTCGTGAAGACCAGCATACAGAATAGCCATAATGCGAAAGCCCAACAGGAAGCCATTGCCAGAGGCGACACCAGCAAGGAGTACAAGGAAAAGCAAAACCGTATCCAGACTTGGGCTAACCGCCTGAAGTCGATGGGAGAGGACAAGGAGAATGTGGATCCTTTCGACGATAAGCACATGCAACGCACCTACGCCGATATTGCGGTGGCTTCGAGTTCTATCTTCGGCAAAGGCCCCGGCAAGAGTCAGCAGCGCAATTTCTTGCCGCATCCCTATTCCGACTTCATCTATGCCATCATCGTGGAGGAGTATGGACTCATTGGAGGAATCGTCGTGTTGTTGCTCTATGTGATCCTATTCACAAGGGTGTTGCGCATTGTCATCAAACGTCCGCTCACCTTCGGTGCCCTAATGGCCTTTGGATTGGGTTTCTTGGTCATCCTGCAGGCCATGATCAATATGGGTGTTTCCATAGGGTTGTTGCCAGTCACAGGACAGCCATTGCCCTTGGTGAGTATGGGCGGTACATCGTTGATGGCCACGGGCCTCATCATTGGCATGATCTTGAGTGTCACGCGAAGCATGGATGACGAGGAAATGAATAAAGAACAAGAAATACAAGCCATAACGGAAACAACTGATACTACTGAAGATGAAAGAGAACCTGAAAGTCGTGATTAGTGGCGGTGGTACGGGCGGCCATATTTTTCCCGCCATCGCCATTGCAGATGCCTTGAAGCGGAGATTCCCCAAGGCTGACATCCTCTTTATCGGCGCTAAAGGCCGTATGGAGATGGAACGTGTGCCCAAGGCGGGATATCGTATTGAGGGCCTTTGGATCAGTGGCATGACCAGAGACATCAAGTCGCTCTTGCTGCCATTGAAGCTTACGAGTAGCATCAATCATGCCATCGCCGTCTTGAAGCGTTTCAAGCCCGACGTAGTGATCGGCGTGGGCGGCTTTGCCAGTGGTCCTACCTTGATGGGGGCCAATTATCTCGGCATCCCCACCGTCATACAGGAACAGAACTCCTATCCAGGTAAGACCAACCGCAACGTGGGCAAGAAGGCCAAGGCCATCTGTGTTGCCTATGACCACCTTGACCAATGGTTCCCTGCCGAGAAGATCCACTTTACAGGCAACCCTTTGAGGGCCAACATCACCCTCAACGGCACCCGTGAGGAAGCCGCCGTGTTCTTCAACCTTGACGCGAATAAACCCGTTGCCTTGTTGGTGGGTGGCAGCCAAGGCGCATTGGGTATCAACAAGGGCATCAGTGCCCAGTTGGCCGCCTTCAAGGATAGCGACTTGCAGCTCATCTGGCAGACGGGCAAGACGTATATCAACCAAGCACAGACTGAGGTGAGGACCTTGGGCTTGGAAGATCAAGTGAAGCCCACCGTTTTCATCGATCGCATGGATTTGGCTTACGGTTTGGCCGACGTGGTCATCTCGCGTGCCGGTGCCATGTCGATTTCCGAGTTGGCTCTAGTGCGGAAGCCCGTCATCTTCGTGCCGCTGCCCACCGCCGCCGAGGACCATCAGACCAAAAACGCCCAACAGCTCGTCGAAGCTGAAGCCGCCCTCATGGTGCGCAACGCCGAGGCTGAAAAGGAGCTTGTCCCCGCCTTGTTCAAGTTAAAGGACGACAAGGCCTTGCAAGCCAAACTAAGTGAAAACATAGGCAAGTTCGCCCGCCCGAACGCCGCCGATGACATTGTAGATCAGATTATTAAAGCTATTGAATCATAAATGAACAACGGAGAAGGACATACAATCTATATGTTAGGTATCGGCGGCATCGGCATGAGCGCTTTGGCCCGCTATTACCACAGCCAGGGCTGCACCGTGGCCGGCTATGACCGTACACCTTCCCCGTTGACGCGACAGTTGGAGACAGAGGGCGTGGCAATCCATTATGAAGATCAACCCAATCTATTGCCCGCCCTCATCGACTTTGTCGTATATACCCCGGCCGTGCCTCGCGACCTCATGGAATTTGAGGCCTTGCGCCAACGCAACTTGCCCATCATGAAACGTTCGGAGGCCTTGGGCAAAGTCACGGAGGGACATTTCACCATTGCCGTGGCAGGAACGCACGGCAAGACCACCACCACGGCCATGGTGGCCCACATTTTGAACCATTGTGGAGTGGATACCACTGCCTTCATCGGCGGCATCGCTAACAACTTTAACAGCAACTTGTTGCTTAGTGAGGTCAAGGAGAGTACTTTGGTCGTCGAAGCTGATGAGTTTGACCGCTCCTTCCTGCATCTGCATCCTGAGGTCAGCATCATCAACTCCATCGATGCGGATCATCTTGACATTTACGGAGATTGGCAACACGTTGTAGCCGGCTTCAATGACTTCGCACATCTGACACATGATATGGTCATCGTGAAGGAAGGCCTTGCCGTCGAAGTGGAAAACAGCGTGCGTTTTGGCTTCGGTGAGGCTTGCGACTATCGTGCCGAGGTCGTCAAATCGGAAAAGGGCACCACCGACTTCCTCATTTATGGCGAAGGACAAAAGACGGAAGTCAGGTTGCCCATGGCTGGCAACCATAATGTGTTGAACGCCACTGCGGCTTTCATTGCTGCTCGTCATGCAGGACTGGCGCCTCACGCCATAGCCGAGGCTCTTTCCTGTTTCAAAGGTGTAAAGCGCCGTTTCGACATCCGCGTGAACAACGAAAAATATTGCTATATAGATGATTATGCTCATCATCCTGAGGAGATTCGTTCCTGCCTGACCGCGGTGAAATCCTCTTATGCTGGCAAACGCATCACTTTGGTCTTCCAACCTCATCTCTTCAGCCGCTCGCGCGACTTCATGGATGAGTTTGCCTCTGTATTGGCATTGGCAGATGAGCTCATCTTATTGGACATCTATCCCGCCCGCGAAAAGCCCATTGAGGGCATCACTTCGGCGGCCTTATTGGAGAAAGTGCAGCTTGCCGACAAGAAGATCTGCTCGAAGGCGGAGTTGGTGAGCCTGATTGAAAGAGAGAAGCCAGAATTGCTCATCACCATGGGTGCCGGCGACATCGACCGTTTTGTTGAACCTCTTGAAGAAATGATAAAGACATGGTAAAGAAGATATTAAGCATATTGTTGTGGGTCGTCACGGCTGCTGGACTCATTGTCCTGTTCGTCTTCGCCAGAGAGGACTATCTGCATAAGCCTTTGAAGTCGATACAACTGATTCCTTCTACCGATACGGGTTTTGTGAGAAAGACCCTCTTGCACGATGAGATTCAGCATATTTGCAGTAACAAAAACATCGGCACCATCGATATGCTGGCCGTCCATAAAATAATGGACGACAACTCGTGGGTTGAGAGTAGCGCCTCCTACGTTGACCTTGATGGCACTCTCAATGTGAGCTACAAGGAGTATGAGCCTTGGTTTAGGGTATATGGCAAGGAAGGACATTCTGTTTACGTCACCCGCAATGGAGTTGTTGTTCCTATTTGTCCTATTTACACACCCTACGTGCTGGTGGCTAGTGGTAACTTCGATCTTAGGAGTGATTCGCTCACCTATCAGCTTATCGATACCCTCGACAGTGATCGTAATTTGCTCAATGCCCTTCATTGGTGTGAGGCAATCGAAGAGAATGACTTTGTGAGCCAATGCGTCGGGCAGTTGTATTGCAATAAAAAGGACCAGTTTGAACTGACCGTGAAGGGCTTTGGAGGTAGGGTAATTGTAGGTGACACCTGTGATGCTGCCGACAAACTGAGACGCTTGGAAATCTTTATGAAACAGCGTATCGACAGCCATGAACTAAAGAACATGAAAAGCATCAATTTAAACTACAAAAAACAAATAGTCTGTACAAAACGATAATGTTATGAGTGAAGGAAAAATCATCGTCGGATTAGACATCGGCACCACCAAAGTGGCATGCATCGTGGGCCGTAAGTCTGAAAATGGAAAAATTGAAATCTTAGGATACGGCAAAACCGTGTCCACAGGTGTACGACGTGGCGTGGTCACCAACATCTTTGACACCGTCGAGGCCATCAAGACGGCAGTCAAGCAAGCCTCCGACCAATCGGGCGTCGAAATCAATCGAGTCAGCGTGGGCATCGCCGGTCAGCATATCAAGAGCCTGCAACACCGTGGCGTCATGATGCGTGACAACCATGAGACCGAGATCTCGGAGGCCGAGCTGGAGCGTCTGCGTAACGACACTTTTAAAATCAACATGACGCCTGGTGAGGAAATCATCGACGTCATTCGTCAGGACACATACGTGGATGGCGAGCTGGCAGGCAACCCTGTGGGAATGCTGGGCAGCAAGATTGAGGCCAATTTCCATGTCATCATCGGCCAGACCTCAGCGGCCAAAAACATCGTCAAGTGCATCCAGAGTGCAGGCTTGGACATGGACTACATGATCCTTGAACCTATTGCCTCGGCCCAAGCCGTCCTCGATGATGAGGAAAAAGATGCTGGCGTGGTACTTGTCGACATCGGCGGTGGCACAACCGACATTGCCATCTTCAAGGACAAGAAAATACAGCACACGGCAGTAATCCCGTTTGGCGGTAACATCATCACGGAAGACATCTGCTCGGGTTGCTCCATCATCAAGCACTACGCTGAAGAGGTGAACGTGAAGTTTGGCTCGGCGTTGGCCAGCGAAAACCGCGACGACGAGGTAGTCTCCATCCCAGGTATCCGTGGCAGAGACCCCAAAGAAATCTCATTCAAGAACTTGGCCCACATCATCCAGGCCCGTTTGGAGGAAATCTTTGAACTCGTCAACTACGAAATCCAAAAGGCCAAGACTGACAATCAACTTATCGCCGGCATTGTGCTGACGGGCGGTGGTGCCATGATGAAGCACATCCAACAACTGGCCGAGTTTAAGACCGGCTTGGAGGTGCGCATTGGCTATCCCAACGAACACCTCAACCAAACCGAGATGAAGGAGATGTCAAGCCCGATGTATTCTACAGGTATCGGCATCGTTATCGAAACCATAGCCCGAATGGAGCATGACGAGTATCTGAGAGTCTCGAAAGCGGCTGAAGCGACGCGTCATGAGCCCCAACCCAAGGCTGAGACTATCCTTGAGACTCCCGACGCGGAAGATGTCGTTATTGAAAAAGAAGATACTGAGGATAAAAAGAAAAAGAAAAAAGGTGTCGATTTGAAAAAAATCGTAACTACATTCACTGAATTCTTTACTCCCGACAACATCGAATAACCCTCTAAACCGAAAGACAATGGCAGAAGATTACATGACTAACCAAAACGCCCAGGACGAGTTGTTCAAACCCGTTGACGTGGAGAAACCCAACTATATCAAAGTCGTTGGTGTCGGTGGTGGCGGCGGCAATGCCGTTAACCACATGATGGAAGAAGGCATCCAAGGCGTTGACTTTGTTCTTTGCAACACTGACCATCAGGCTTTGTTGAAGAGCCGCGTGAAGACTACCGTTCATCTTGGCAAACGTGAGTTGGGTGCTGGTAATGACCCTAACATTGGTCGCGAAGCCGCCGAGATGAGCCGCGATGAGATAGAAGCCCTTATGGACGACAACACCAAGATGTTGTTTGTCACCGCTGGTATGGGCGGTGGTACGGGTACTGGTGCTGCCCCTGTCGTGGCCAAAATGGCCAAAGACAAAGGTATCCTCACCGTGGGCATCGTCACTATGCCAATGGAACGCGAAGGCCGTCGCCGCAAGTTACAAGCTTTGGCAGGTATCGATGAGCTGAAAAAGTGTGTGGATACACTCATTCTTATCAGTACCGACAAGTTACGTGACCAATATGGCAACATGAAACTCTCAGAGGCCTTCAAGAAGGCTGACGACGTATTGGCTACAGCTGCACGAGGTATTGCCGAGATCATCACAGTGCCTGGCTATGTTAACGTAGACTTTGAAGATGTCAAGACCGTCATGAAAGACAGCGGCAAGGCCATCATGGGTTCGGGTGTCGCCGAAGGAGAGGGCCGTGCTGAGAAGGCCATCAAGGATGCCATTCATTCGCCTTTGCTCAACGACTCGAACATCGAAGGTGCCAAAAACATTTTGCTCTATATCACTTCGGGTACCAATGAGGTTTCACTCGATGAAGTTGACGAGATTCTTGAAATTGCCCAAAACGCCTGCGGTAACAATTCAGATGTCATTTGGGGTAACGGTACAGATGAAAGTCTCGGCGAAGCACTCAGTGTCACCTTGATTGCCACAGGCTTCAATCACGATGCCAAGCCTTATAGTGCTGTGCTGGCCGAGAAGCAAGGCTCTAACACTAACAATGAATCTGGCCAGCCAAAGAAAGTGTATGACCTGAGCGGTCAGGTGAAGGAAGAGGAAGCTCAGACCACTGTTCAACCTGCACATCTGGCAGTGGGCTCGGTGGCCGCCACCGAGGTGGAAACGGCTTTCCCCAAGGTAGAACAACCCGAGAAGACTGTTCATTCCTTGTTCACCTCAGCTGAGTCTCAAGATACTGAGCCTGCCGAATCTAAAATCCCAGAACAGGTCGAAATGTCGATAGAAAGCAGTAACGATTCCAAGGCCGTTGAGCCTGCCGAAACACCACTTGAGAGCAGTAAGCAATCCGTTGATGATGAGCCGCTCTTCGATCCCGTTAACGAGCCTACGCCTGCAGCACCGATTTACGATGCACCTCAATCGTCCCGTTACGACGACGAGCGTCCCGTGGTTAGGGTTTTCGACAATCCCTTCCGTTCGGGAAATGGTGGAGATGACGAAGGCTTCGAAATCACCTCACGCATCATGACGAAGGAAGAAGCCCAGGCCAGAGCCGAGCAGGAGATTGCTGTGTTGGAGGCCAAGAAGGCAAAGGAGACCGACCCTAAGGAGCAGCTGAAGAAGCAGCGTTTGCGCGCTTTGAGCGTGAACTTCAGGACTGCACGTGGCTTGGAAGAATTGGAAAGCCAACCGGCTTACCTGCGTCGCAACGTAGAGATCAGTCCCGTTGATGAGGGATTGTCGGAATACTCGGCTTCCCAAAACGGCATCAGCGGGGAGAACTCTTTTCTGCATAAAAACGTCGACTAAACTCATATAAACAGACTATTTTAATCCGACGCAAACCGGGCCGGCAGCTTGCTGCTGGCCCGGTTTTGTTGAATATATGTGTTTGGATGGCAAAAAAGTCTTATTTTTGCGCCAAATCATAGAATAGTATAGAAATGAGAAAAGGATTGTTGTTACTTGTCTTGTGCTGGGTTTCGATCGATCTGTTCGCACAGGAATGGGTGGGTTGCCCCAAGCAGACTCCCGTCGTTCCCCAAGTCAAATTGATTTCCGACACGGAGCAGACCATTGAGATTGGTTTCACTTTGGAAGGCTTCTTCAAGGAAGAGGTTAATACGCCTAATGGCTTGCAATACATTATTACGGTCCCTAAGATGGCTTCGATGCTAGAAGAAGGCGCACCTGACCTGCCACTTTTTTCCGTCCCTGTGCTTATCGGCGATAGAGCTGAGATGAAGGTTAGTGTCAAGGATGTAAAATACCAAGACTTTACAGGTGTTGAGGTCGCTCCTTCCAAAGGCAATCTCAGCCGTCAAATCAACCCGGATGATGTGCCTTTCCGTTATGGAGAGACCTATTCGGAGAATTGTTTTTTCCCAAGTGCTCAGGCCAGATTGGATGAGCCATACATTCTCCGTGATTTCCGCGGACAAAACATCTTGGTCTATCCTTTTGCCTATAATCCTGTCACGAAAATCTTGAGGGTCTTTACACAATTGACACTGACGATGCAAAAAGTGGGTGACAACGGACGAAATGCCAAGATGAGCAGTAGGTCAGGCATGATGAAGATGGCTCCAGAGGCCGAAGCGATGTACACCCATCGATTTGTCAATTACCGCACACGTGCTTCCAAATACAGCTTCATCGCCGATGAAGGCGAGATGCTAGTCATTTGTCCGGAGGCCTATCTGGAGGCTATGCAGCCTTTTGTGACATGGAAGAACGAGTCGGGACGCCCAACGACTATGGTGAGTCTCTCAGATGCGGGAGGCAACAACATCGAACAAATCAAGTCGTTCATACTTAGCCATTACAACAACCCCGAGGAGAACTTGTGCTATGTGTTGCTAGTGGGCGATGTCTTTGACATTACGCCCAAGGTTATGAGCGGGGGCAGGTCCGACATCTATCTCGGACAATTGGAAGGCAATGATTATTACCCCGAGGTTTTTGTGGGACGTTTCTCTGTGGAGAGCGTTGCCGACGTCCAAAACCATGTGGCCAAAATAATCTATTACGAACGTGACATCACCACCGATGCCGATTGGCTTTCCAAAGGCATAGGCATTGGTTCAAGTGAGGGCGCTGGCAGTGGCCATAATGGTGGCGAGTCTGACTATGTTCACATGGAATACATCCGTGATACTTTGATGCATTATACCTATAGCGATGTTTCACGGCATTACCTCGGTGTGGGCGTGGGTACCAATGCAGCGATGCTAAGTGCCGACTTTAATGCCGGCGTTGGTATCTGTAACTATTGTAACCATGGCACAACGACAAGTTGGTATGTTGGTGGTTTCTCCAATAGTAATGTGAACGCCTTGGTGAACGACTACAAGTGGCCTTTCATTTGGTCGACGGCTTGTCTTAACGGGCAGTTTAGCGCGACTTGCTTTGCCGAGGCATGGATGCGCGCCACCAACAGCACAACAGGTGTACCCACAGGTGCCATTGGAGGTATGTTCAGCTGGATTTCACAGCCTTGGCAACCACCTATGACAGGTCAGGACGAGATGGTGGATGTGCTATGTGAATGGCGCGCTGCCGATAGTTACCATCATACCTTTGGCGGTGCTTCACTCAATGGCAACATGAGGATATTGGACTTGCATCCCAGCGACCAAGGAGCGACCCACAACACATGGATTCTATTTGGTGACCCAAGTCTTATGCTTCGGACCGACACGCCTTCCGAACTCAATGTGATCGTGCAGCCCAATGCCATTTTTCTTGGCCAGACCCAGCTGAGACTGACTGCTGATGCTGACTATGCAGTGGCCACCCTCTCTATTGATGGCAATGTGATAAGTAACACCCCCATCCTTAATGGCGAGGCCACACTTACTTTTGAGAGTCCAATGGAGGTCGGGACAGCCAAACTTGTGGTGACAGGGTTTAACAAAGTCACAACAGTCAGAGACATCGACATTATCCCAGCCAATGGTGCTTATCTGACCTTTGAGAGCTTTGCTGTCAATGATGACAATGGTCAAGCAGACTATGGCGAGACGGTGGGTCTAGATGTTACCATCAAAAACATAGGAAACCAATCAGCTTCAAATGTCCAAGTGACTTTAAGCACAAGTTCGCCATATGTGACTGTCGTTGATGGATCAGCTTCCATCACCAATGTCGATGCTACAAATGATTATACGATATTAAATGGTTTTCAAGTTGCGGTAAACGAATTGATTATGGATGGCACCCAAGTTGACTTCACTTTGACTTGCTCGGATGGCATTAATACATGGACGAGCCCGTTCCGCATGACACTCCATGCACCTGCTTTTGCTTTGGCCGAGTTTCGCCCATTGAATACTGTTAATCCAGGTGAAAGCGGACAACTCCTTGTTGGCTTCAAAAACATAGGATCTTCCGATGCCCGCAATGCACGGTTGCAACTGTATAGTAGCACTCTGGATTTGAATCTCAGCCAAACCAACTTTGACATTGATCATATTGCTGCTGGCAGTACAGCCACAGTGACGGTCGGTTTCACAACATCGAACCAACTCCCCAACAACTCTGGGGTTGAAGTGCAATACACCTTTAATGCTTCGAATTATCTGCTGATGGGCACAGAAATGTTTAGTATCGGGACCGTTAAAGAGACCTTTGAAACAGGTGATTTTTCCGCCTTCGATTGGCAGAGTTTGGGCGGCAGCCAATGGTATATCGACAATAGTACTGCCAATACGGGAACCTATAGTGCTCGTTCGGGTGCCATAAACCATAATAATTTGACCACACTGCAAATTGAAGTGGAAGTTAGTGTTGCTGGTGAGATTAGCTTCTACAAGAAACTCAGTACAGAGGCCAGCCAAGACAAGCTAACATTCTATATCGACAATACAGCCATGGAAAACTGGTCGGGCGTGGTGGACTGGAGCCGTGAGACTTTCCCAGTGGCGGCAGGGACACACAAGTTCAAATGGATATACATGAAAAATGGCAGCGGCAGCTATGGCGACGACTGCTGCTGGATTGACGATGTGCAGTTTCCTGCCTCATCAATTGTCGGTTTTTTGCCGGCTTTGCAGTTACGGTCTCAGGTTAACTTGAACTGTGTCACGCTAACTTGGGAGGGTGCCACTGATGCAGTGAATTATATGATTCGACGTGATGGAGTGCTCATTGCCACACAGGCGGAGACCTCCTTCTCGGAATATGTGGGAGTGGGCACCTACGTTTATAGCATCACAGCCGTTAATGCCGACCATCAATGCACCTTGCCTGCCTTTATTGAGGTAGAGGTGACGACGGTGGGGCTCGATGAAACTGCAGATGATCTAAGACTTTATCCCAATCCTGTCTGCGACCTGCTCCATATCGAATTAGGACATCCTTTCGACTATGTTGTTTTTAATGCCATGGGACAACAGGTGGCACAAGGCGAAAGCAATGGAAAAGCACAAATCCTTTGCAGTGACTTGCCCAAGGGCATGTATTTCTTACATATTGCCACCGAAACGAACACTCTTGTCAAAAAGGTGATTGTGCAATAATCCTACACGCATGACCTATTTGAAATCCAACGACTTGTTTGGTCAACTCACCCCAGAGACGCTTTATAGACGGCTTCCCCGGCCCATTGTCATCGCTGACCATCTGTTGACTCCTGATAATATGGGAGCATTGATTCGCTTGGCCGACAATATAGGCGCCACGGAAGTCTGTTTTTTAGGTAAGGAAGACGAACATCGTCTTGGCAAGGTGCGACGTGCTGCTGCCTCTAGCCGCGACAACATACACTGGTATTTCAGCGAAGAGACCGACCTTCGCAAGATCGTTCCAGAAGGCAAGAAGATTGTTGCCATTGAGACCGCCGACAATGCCACATGCATATACGATACCCCACTTCCCGAGGACGTGGCCTTTGTCGTGGGCAGTGAGAGCCATGGCCTGAATGAGGACTTATTGGCGCAATGCGATACGGTGGTTTATATTCCCGTGCCAGGGCCCACGCGTTCGCTTAACGTGAGTCATGCCGCTGCGGTGGCCCTTTTTGAATGGCAACGGCAGATGAGGTCGAGGACAAGAGGCTATGAGTCGTGTGATACAAGACCTGATATACCAAGTCCTGTAGCCCCGCGTCCCGTGTCCAAAACATACAAGCACATTTTTTTTGACCTCGATCGTACTTTATGGGACTTTGATGCCGCTGCTGAGGTGGCGTTTGAGCGCATTTACGACAAATACAACCTGAAAAAGCTAGGTATTCCTAGTGCCCATGAGTTTCATGAGGTCTATCATCCACTTAATGAACGACTATGGGAATTGTATCGCGCCGACAAGATTACCAAGGACTATTTGAATCGTACTCGTTTTGTGCTGCCTTTGGAGCATTATGGCATCCACGATACGAATTTGGCCGACCATCTTAGTGAAGACTATGTGTATTGGTCACCGCGGATCGTCAGGTTGGTGCCTGGTACAAAGGAGTTGTTGGAATATCTGAAACCAAAATATCATTTACATCTGATTACCAATGGTTTCCAAGAGGTGCAACATACCAAGCTGAGCGGTTCGGGATTAGAACCTTATTTTGAGACCTTGACTGTTTCGGAAGAAGTAGGTGTGAAGAAGCCTAATCCTGAGATTTTCTATTACGCATTGCGTAAAGCTCATGCCACCGCGGAGGAAAGTCTTATGATAGGCGATGAGATGGCCGTCGATATCGATGGAGCACGTGCTGCTGGCATTGATCAGCTCTTTTTTAATCCAAATAAAGAACTGGTGGAAGGTGGACGGACATACGAGGTGCATGAATTGTTGGAAGTTATGGAGTTGGTTTGAACAAAGTTTCGTATCTTTGCAGCAATTATTTTGAAATCAAGATGCATCGAAAACTAGTATTGATATTTGTCTGCCTTTTTGGATTGGTATTCAGCGCGTTTGCCCAACAGAAAGGCCAAGTAGTAGGTTCAATTAAGGATGCCGAGACCAATGAGACTTTGGTAGGCGTATCGGTTTATGTGGAAAGAGAGCAATTAGGCACCACGACCGACGAAAATGGTCGCTATAATCTGGATTTGCCCATAGGCGAACATACTTTGCGCGTTTCATACGTAGGCTATACCACTATCACCAAGAAAGTTAGCATTGGCAATAAGCCTGTCACAATCAATTTAAAGTTGGAACCTGAATCGGAGAAGCTTTCGGAAGTTCAGGTCACTAGTGAGCGCAAAGACCGTAATGTGACCGCTATGGCGATGAGTGTACAGACGCTTGACATGATTACCATCAAGAAGATTCCGGCTCTAATGGGCGAAGTTGATGTCATCAAAAGCATTACCTTGTTGCCGGGTGTTCAGTCGGCTTCTGAAGGCTCGTCAGGCTTCAGCGTGCGAGGTGGCGCCACCGATCACAACCTCATCCTCTTGGATGGAGCTCCCATTTACAATGCTTCCCATTTTCTCGGTTTTTTCTCTGTGTTCAATAACGATGTGGTGAAGGATGCCACATTATATAAAGGCGATATCCCTGCCAACTTTGGCGGACGTCTTTCCTCCGTCCTTGATGTGTCGGTGAAAGACGAGATGCCGAAACGCTTGAGTTTGCAAGGAGGTATCGGTTTGGTGACAAGCCATCTGATGCTTGAGACTCCCGTGTTTGACCATAAGACCTCGGTGCTTTTGGCGGGTCGCAGGACCTACGCTGGCCTTGTACTTCCATTCTTGGGTGAGGACTTGAATAAGTCCAAGATCAATTTCTATGACGTGAATGCAAAAGTGACGCAGTCGTTAGGCAATAACGATCGTCTTTTCCTATCGCTTTACAACGGCCATGACCAATTCTCCATGCAACAAATGATTGGTTTGGGTTATGGCAACAGCAGTGCGACTTTGCGGTGGAGCCATATTTTCTCCGACCGCCTCGTTTCCAATCTCTCTTTGATAGGCTCCAGATACCGTTATAGCATCGATATTAATTACAGCCCATACGACTTCGCTATTAGTGCTGGCACTGATGCGGCAAGCCTCAACTATGACTTTGCCATGCACTGGAATGACCAACATGTTTCGAAGTTTGGCTTGACAACAGGTATTCAGTCCTATTTACAAGGTGAAATCGACGACAGAGGTGGAGCCCTTTCACAATATCTGCAGGTGGACCAGTCGAAGTCGGTGGCCCGAAAGGGTTTGGAACACGCCGTGTATTTTACTCACGATTATATCCCTACACCGCGTCTTACTTTCCGTGCAGGCCTGAGATTGTCGTGCTTCCAGAACATAGGCGAGGAGGACCTCTACGTATTCCATGAAGTTATCCATGTGGTTACGGATACTTTGCACTATGGAAGAGGTGAGGTGTTCAATACGGTTATCAACCCTGAGCCTCGTGTGGCAGCCATGTATCAGTTGGATGAACACTCATCGATCAAGGGTTCGTATTCGCGTACGGTGCAATATGCTCAGGTTGCCTCTTCTGCAACTGGTGGACTACCATTCGATGTGTGGTTCCCGACCAGTCCTAACGTGAAGCCTCAAAAGTGTGACCAGTTTGCTCTTGGCTATTTCCGCAACTTCCATGACGATGCCATCGAAACCTCAGTGGAGGTGTACTACAAGAACATGCAAAACGTCATTGATTTCAAGGACAATGCCATTACATACGGTTATCTCTTGATTGATGGTGAGTTGCGAGTTGGTAAAGGACGATCATTTGGTGCTGAATTCCTCGTCAAGAAGAATGTAGGCAAGTTTACGGGTTGGCTGTCCTATACATATTCTCGTACATTCCGCACCATTGAGGGAATTAGCCATGGCTTGGAATACCGCTCGCCATACGACCGCCCGCACAACATCGTCATCGTGGGTAGCTATGATCTTAATCCTCGTATCACCTTGGCGGCTAATTGGATATACAACACAGGTCAGCCAGTGACTTTCCCTTATGGACAATACACCATCAATGGTAGTACTTACGCAGTGTATAATGGTAATCGTAACGAAAGCCGTTATCCCGATTACCATCGTCTCGATTTGTCGTTCACTTGCAAATTGGGAAAGTTAGAGAACCGCCGTTGGCAACACGAACTCAATGTCTCGGTATACAATGCATACGCCCGACACAATACTTGGGCCATCACTTTTGACCAAGGAGAGAACGGTAGCATTGCCACCAAGAATATGTACTTGTTTTCCGCAGTGCCTTCCATCTCGTATAATTTCAAATATTGAGAATCATGAGAACTCTGCGTATGTTTTTGGCTTTTTTTGCTTTTATGGGCTTTGTTGCATGTACCGAAGACATCGAGATTGATGTGGAGAATGGTGAACCCATGATTGGCGTGGAAGCTTCATTTACTGATGAGTTGAAGCAACATGAAGCCATTTTGAGCTATACGTCGGAGTTTTACAACCAGAATGAGATTCGCATGGTGAGTGGTGCCACGGTGTTTGTCACAGATGGTGTGGATACGGTGTATTACTACGAGGATGAGGAGCAAAAAGGTCATTATTTTACAGACCTTGTTGCTGGCCAAAAGAACACTATGTATCGTCTGTGTGTCGAGGTGCCTCAAGCGAATGGAGATGTGCATCATTTGTTTTCCGAAAGTTTTATCCCCGACAATGTAGAGCGCATCGACAGTTTGGTGGTGAAACATTACAATGGGATGAACGACAGCCTTCCGACGGTTTTCCTTTTTGACACCATCGAATGGCTTTATCCGTATTTTCAGAGCCTGCCTGACCCCAATATCATCTATATGCCTAAGGTCTCAAAAAACGACACTTTGATTAACGACAGCCTGAAAATGCAGATGATGATTGCTCAAGGTGGATTTGCTGGTTATTATGTGAACGGTCCCGAGATGCTCGCGTCCAACAAGGAGATTCCGATTGGCTACTTCCGTAGGTCAAAACTAAGGGATGGCGACAGAATCCATGCGGATTTGTATAGCATTACACCGGATTACTATTTATATTTCTATAGTCTTTTGTTGTCGAATGGAAGCAATCCTATGTTGGGCGCTCCGGCCAACGTGAGTACCAACATACAACCTGAAGCTGAAGGCGTAGGGTGGTTTTTCACTGCGTCTGTCGTCTCAGCTGAAACGGTTTTCCGAAAATAACTATTGATATGGCAAAGAGTAAACTGCATATTGGCTTTTTGTTAGGACTTGCGCTTCTGGCTACAGCGTGCACCGAGGAAATCACTATGGATATGCCCGAAGGGAGAAAGCGCCCCGTGGTGGAAGGTTCCATTACGGATGAGTTTAAACGACATGAAGTAATCCTTAGTTACTCCTCTGAGATGTATGACACTGACGATCCTGAGATGATTTCTGGTGCCGAGGTTTATGTTAGGATTGGATCCGACACCATCTGGTTTTATGAGCAGGATAACAAGCCTGGCCATTATCTTTCGGATTCGGTGTCGGGACGAAGGAATCGTGCGCACCATTTGGAGATTAATGTAAAAGAGAATACTTTGTATTCCAGACCTATCAGAATGTATGCCGATACTAAAATGAGCAACAACGCCAGAGGGATTGATTCGGTTGGACTATTGCCTTTGCGTAATGAGGAAGGCTTGCCCTTTGTGGACGATGAAGCTGCCGTATGTGTGTGCCCTTATTTCCAAACGCTTTCCGATGCATCTATCGTCTATAATGTCGAACTGTATTTGAATGGCAGACGTTTCAAGAACAGACCTTCCAAGTTGTTCAACTTGTTTTCCATGCAAGGCTATGCGGGCTATTATTTCAATGGTCCAGAGATGATGCACGACAATGTTGGGATTCCAGTGGGAATCATGAACAAGTCATATTTGCACGAAGGGGATGTGGTGAAGGTGAAGCTCTACAGTATATCGGAAGATTATATGTATTTCTTAATGGGGCAAAAGTTGGCCGTTGGCGTCAATCCTGTCATGGGAGCTTATCCCGCAGTGTTCTCAAACCTCTTCTCCAACTGTGATGCCATAGGATGGTTCAATGCTACCTCGGTTATCGAAGGTGAAGGCATCTATCATGAATCTATTTTCCAAAGGGAGGAGTGATTTAGTTTTTGTTTCATGGAAAGATATAAAGAGAAAGGCGACCTCAGATGAATGAGGTCGCCTTTCGCGTTGTAGGTATGGTTTGGCTTACTTCACCACGACCTTTTCAACAAGCACTTGCGTGCCAGTGGTAAGACGGAGGAAGTAGACCCCCTTGGTCAAGCCGTCGACACTGATTTGTTCAGTGCCCTTGGCAGAGCCATTAGCTACCACCTGACCCATGCTGTTGTACATCGCATAGCTGTACTCGGCATTGCCGCCATTGACAAACAAAGTTCCGTTGACGGGGTTAGGATAGATGTTGAACTCTGCTTGGTTTTCTTCGACGCCAAGTTCTGATTTGACAACCACACACTCAGGAACACTGTTGCCATGGTTATATTCAGCAACGACGCAATAGGTGTAGTAGAACTCAGTGAAGACTTCATCCACAAAGGAGGGTTCTTCAGTATGGGCAATCTCAATGCCATTGCGGCTGATGATGTAGTTGATGGCACGTTCTTGATCGTCCCAAGTGAGGGTCACAGTGCCGATGCCGATTTCGGCATCCAAATTCTCAACTGGTGCCAAAGTGGCCGAGGAATGTCCTCCAGGGCAGTTGCAATCAAACTCATAGAGTAAGCCTGCGCTGGGGTTAGTGTTTGCAGGCATTTGGTAAATGATGTTGTCTTCTCCCTCGTATCTCACTACAAAGGAGCATTCGCTGTCGTAGCTACCTTTGGCCCAAGTTAAAGTGACATGAGTGCCATTGCCTATTTCTAAGGTATAATTGGCGGCGTTGGAACCATAAGTGATAGTAAGAGCTTGTGTTGCAGTACCATCGTCGAAACTTACAATGAGAGAAGCATTGTTCCAGCCGTCATTGCCATAGTATGAATCGTGAAGTTCAAAGACGACATTGCAGGCATTCTTCATGGTAAGTGAACCTTCAGCCGACAGGTTGCCGTCGGCTTGCATCATGAAGCTCAAGGGAATCGCTTCAGTTTCAGGGCAGTTAGGATCAATTTGGATATTGAATACGCAGGTGCTGATGCCTTCAGGGTCGATGGTGCCCATTTCAATGGTGGGATTGAGTAGGGTGACATAATCGTTTTCGCAACTAACTGAGGCAATTGCGTTGGTGGCCATGTAGTGTCCAATGTTCTTGAATTTGGCAACTATTGACAATGTCTCGCCAGGAACGAAGCCTTCGTTCCATTCGGCGCCTGCGTAGTCAAGCAAAGCTTGTCCAGCTGTAATGAAGGCTTTGCTGCTCCATGTTTGGCGACCGTCGGTGATGTCAATGTCGATTTGGAAACGGGTGCCGTCTTCGACGCCATCCTCAACGATAAAGCTGAAGGCGTCTAACAAGGTTGTGGTTTCATCAGCATTCAGTACACCGAAAGTGCCCGTGTTGTTGATGAGGTTCAAGCGCGGGTCAGTGGAGGTCAGTGTCACGCTGGAGTTGCCGTTGGTTGGGTCAGCACCGACGTTCTTGAAGCTCAATGTCAGGTTTGTAGTCACATTAACCGGAGCGAAGCCTGGTGAATAGTTGGACATGATGACGTATGGACCTTCGGCGGGTAGGATTTCGATGGAAGTAATCTCGGTCACTTTGTTGTAACCTATTACGGTCAATAAAGCTGTGCCGATATTGTTCAATGGGTCAAAGCTGAGCGTGCAGGTACCATTGTTGATGTAACCTGATGCAATCACTTCGTCGCCCATCTTCAAGGTGGCGATTCCGAAGGGCGTGTTTTCGGCAGAGACTTCCAATTCGCTCATGCCTAACATCAGCACTGAGGGAGCGTAAGTGATATTCATATTGCCAGGATTGTCGGTACGGACCATCAACGTTGGGTCGCCAAAGAGAATCCAAGTGTTATGGGTGTCACCGTTATCGCTTGGGTGCATGTCAAGCATGTACATGCTACCGTTGAGAGATGCACCGCCAAAAGTATGGTTGAATTGGTCGGTATGTTTCCATTCCGTGAGGATGTCAACCATTTCGTCTTGACCAGTCATTGGAGGCACCCAAGGCTGGGAGATCCAGCTGAACATGCCGCCGACAGCGCCAGTGGGACGTCCTGTGGTTTCGTTGGTGGCTCTCAGCCAAGCCTCGCCGAAGCAAGTGCCATCGAACTGGCCGTTGTTGCAAGCAACGGACCAGATATAAGGCCATTTGTCGTCGTTTACCAAGGCGTTCACGTGGCTGTTGCTGTAACCTGCTACAGCCCAACTGGTCTGCGAACCGTGGTTGCAGTAGTTGCAGATACTCTTGCCGGCATTAAAGTCAGCACTGATGGCATTGGCACTGGTGCCACCGCCCACGCCACTGTACTGTTGGGTGACGTTTTCGTAGGTGTAGTGCATTAAGGTGTCGCGGATGTAGTTGATATGTACATAGTCGGCTTCACCGCCGTTGTGACCGTTGCCGGCACCTTCGTTGGCACCGATACCGATACCTTGGTTGAGCCAAGTCTCGTCACCTTTCATGTCGCGCTCATAGTACAGCACTTTCTCAACGTGGGTGTTCACGTCAGCCACGCTCTGAACTGAGAAACGGCCGGTAAGCGCTTCGAGGTAATAGTCGGAACCTTCAAGCTGACCAAACCAGTTGTCTGAACGTCCTCCACTCATTGCATGGGGAGTAAGGTCGGAATAGTCGCCTACGAGAAGGATGAACTCCAGATTATGGTTGGGGTCATTGTAGATGCTTTGGATGTAGCTCTTGATTTGGTCATTGTTGTTGCCACCTACTTCGCTCAAGCTAACCATGGTCGTGGGGCGACCTGACTGGTTTTTCCAATTCACGAAAGGTTGCATGGCTTCCATGTATTGGTCGGGACAGATGACTAACATTTCACCACGGTCTTCCTCGAAGGAATACCTGGAAGTGCTTTCCGTGAAGTTGATGAAGCGGTGGTTGTAGGAGGCTTTCATTTCGGGTGACATCTTGGGATTGGCTCTGCGAGCCATCTTTTGGTTGGCTCCATTGTCGCTCACTTTGCGCATTTCTATGGTCATGTCATGATAGACGCGAAGGGTCTTCGTCACAGGATTATAAGCGAAGGGTCGCACCATGATGTTTTGTCCGCGGAAGTCACGAATGATGTAAGGCGTTTCAAGATAAGCCTGTGCTGCAGGATAATAGGCGTTCTGGCTGTACATCGCACCATAGGTGTAGGCAACGCTTTCGGGGTCGATTTGACGGCTGAAGTTACCCTTCGAAGGGGCAACCTCGACGTTTTCATAGTCGGTGAAAGCGCTCTTAATCACACTGACCTGCATTTCGGCCATGTCGCCGATGATGGCAGGGACAGGAAATTGGGGAAGGTCGGGAGCACCAGCTTCAAGCATTGAGGCCATCTCAGGGACGGACACGATTTGCTGGATGCCGTTAGGCGTGCTCACCCTAGTCAAGTAAAAGCCTCCCAGCGAGAAGTCGATCACGACTTGTTGTTCGCTGCTCGAAACCAGCTTGACCTCAGGACCTGCTGGAGCATTGTTGCTGATGCTGGTCCAGCGTTGGGCAAATGTCGTTACTGACAAAGCCACAAACAAGAGGGAAAATAGTAATTTTTTCATTTGTAGAATGATTGGATTTATGTTTGTCTTTAAAATGGCAAAAATACGATTTTTTTTCTTGTGGTTGGTTTTTGTAGATAGAATTATTTTTACCGTTAGGTTACGTTTTTTATGTACTTTTGCCACTTGAAACAACAAAAAGTTATGGGTTTCTTTTTAAGATTGATATTGACAGGTTTGGGATGGTCGTTTGGTGGTCCTTTGGGCGGCATTATCGGGTATGCCATAGGTAGTCTCTTCTCCGGTGGAGCTAGGGTCATACGTTCTGAGGTGACGGATACCTTTGGAAATACTGAGGAGAAACGCGACTTCAATGTAACCCTGCTTGTGCTCTCGGCAGCCGTGATGAAAGCTGACGGCAACGTCAAACGCTCCGAACTCGACTATGTGAAACGATTTTTCTTGCAGAACTTCGGTCAGGAGCGTGCCGAAAACTATATCAAGATGCTTCGCGAAATCCTGCAAAAGGATTACAATATCTATGAGGTGAGCCAACAGGTGGGACACTATATGGACTATTCCACGCGTCTGCAACTTCTTCATTATCTGTTTGGCATCGCTGACTCCGATGGTGTCATCTCGTCGAAAGAATTGGGCGTAATCAACACGATTTCCGATTACATGGGGGTTACCAATAGCGATTTTCTTTCGGTGAAGGCCATGTTTATCAGGGAGACCGACAGCGCGTATAAAATCCTCGGTATCGCACCGACAGCGACCGATGAGGAAGTGAAAAAGGCCTACCGTGAGATGGCCAAAAAGAATCATCCCGATTTGGTAAGCACCCTTGGCGACGAGGTAAGGCAAGCAGCCGAAAAGAAGTTCCAGGAAATCAACGCAGCTTACGAAACCATCAAGAAACAGCGAGGTCTATAAAAGCAAAAAGGCAGCCAAGCGGCTGCCTTTTTGCTTTTAATAGATTGTCTTATTCCACAACGACCTTTTCCATGCGCACTTGCGTGCCCGAGGTGAGGCGGAGGAAGTAAACACCCTTGTTCATGCCACTGACGCTGATTTGGGCGTTGCCCGTGACAGTGCCGTTGGCGACTTTCTGTCCCATGCCGTTGAACATCTCGTAGCTGAACTCGGCATTGCCGCAGTTGACGAATAAGGTGCTGTTGACGGGGTTAGGATAGATGCTCACGTTTTCGAGTGTGCTCTCCACAATGCCGACGGTGCCAACGCTGATGGTGACGAACATCGGTGATGAGAAATGACCGTTGCCATCGGTGGCGACGATGCTGTAGGTATAGATGCCGTCTTCCACATTGTCTTCGTATGAAGTGTCGGACAGATTGGCGATTTCTTCACCATTGCGGCGGAGGATGTATTGGGTGGCATTTTCAGGGGCCGTCCAAGTCAAGGTCACGACATGGTCTTCTTCTTCGGCTATCAGGTCGGTGACAGGATTGAGGGAGAGGGTGACACTGGTGGGCGGGAATTGGATGTCATCGATCCAAGCACAGTCGCTGCCACTGCTTGCACTACCGTCTTTCTGGTAACTCCACTTGAAAGTGTGGGTGCCGGTAGTCACGGGATAGCTCTCCTGACTCCAAGCGGCATCGCCGGACCATTCTCCTTTTTGTACGTTGTCGATATAGAAACGGAGCCAGTCCCAGTTGTTTTCGGAAGACACCTTCTTGTAGAAGCTGATTTCGCCGTCGGCAAGGATTTCAGTAGTGAGGATGAGGTCAGTCTGTTGGCTATGGGAGATGTTGCCCGATTTGGCACAATATGTTCCGCTGTATGCACCGTTGTTCACGATGACCCAGTTGGCGCCACCACCGAATTGCCAATCGTACAGGCTGAAGTCGCCCGTTTCAAAGTCTTCGACAATGTTGCCTATGGTGACGATATAATTACCAGTCGTGGAATAGTGGCCAGAAGTCATCAGGTAGGTGATTTCGTAGGTTGCACCAACTTCCACATTGTTGCCGATAGTGAGTTCAACAGGGACGTTGATGGTTTCACCAGCCGCGATGGCAGGGATTTCGTATGTGTTGGTGCCCAAGACAATGTCATTAGAACTGCAATACACTTCAAAGACACAGTCGTTGGCATTGGCACCGCCATTATTAGTGATGTCGAAGGTGATGGTGCCGTTGCCGCCAGGAGCCAAGTCGGTGTTGGTGATGTTGGAAACAGCAAAATCAGGAGCTTTGAATGCGAGTTCGAACCTGTTCTCCCAAACATCATCGCCAGAGGTGCAAGTTAGGAAGAAGCGGACTCTGGTTTCATTGGGGATGTTAACGTCCACATTGAAAGCAAAAGCGTCAGCAATTTCATAAGTGGCGTCGGGAGCGATAGAAGGAACAGTGGCGTTGGTGCTGAGGAGCTCGATGTATTCTGACTCGGTGCTTAACTCAACATTGATGTTGTTGGCGGTTTCGATACCAACATTCTTCAGGGAGATGGTAGGAGCGACGTATGCACCGGTGACGAGATCCTGTTCGCATTGCACATTATCGAAAGCGATGTAAGCACCTTCCATAGCTGCAGCAGGAATGGTGTTGACGTAAGGGATACGCTGCGGATGTGTCACGCAGATGGTGACATCACCGCTGCTGGTGATGGGGTTGATCGGAATGTCGGCAGTACCGCTTTCACCAATCATGCCAGCACCATAAAGTACGCCGTCTTTGGTGATACCCACGTATGAACCTGGGTCAGCGCTGACGGTATAGAAGTCCATGCCGATAGGCAGTGTGGGCAAGTGGCTAACGGTGTTTTCCGTAGGTTGGATGCGGAAGGGCAGGATGGAGCCATCACCCAAGGTGTGGTAGGCTTGCCAGCAGTAAAGGGTGCTGCAGTGCAGTTCATAGCCGAGGGCTTGGGCAGCATTGCTAGCCAAGTTGCCGATGAACATCATTGAGGTGACAGTGTTGTAAGCGTCGTCAGTCCACATGGCATCGTAAAAGCCCATGGAGGTCTCTTCGTAGGAAGGCATGGTGCCGTCGTGACGACTAGTAGCACCCACACCGAAGTAGTAGTCGTTGAGCCAGTAGGTCGAAGGGCAGGAACCGATGTAGGCATAGGCGGCCTTGTTCTCGGCACGCACCATGGCCTCACCGAAGCAGGTGCCACTGATGCCCCAGTCGGCAGCCTCGCAGCAGTTACCCATAGCAAGGAAGTACTTGTGCTCGTTGGTCAGGTTGTTAACGTCGCTGACGGTGAATTGAGGGCCAGCCCAGCTGGTGTTGGAACCGTGAGCAGTGTAGTTGGCAAAGCCGACGCCTGTGTTCAGGTGGGTGTAGCATCCTGTGTAGGTACCATGGCTGTACTCGTACACGTTGGCATAGCCATGTTCTTCATTGTAGTAATAGTTGGTGGCGTACCAAATGGTAGGACGACCCACGGTGACACCCCAGCCGCTGTCTTCACCAGCGATGAGGAGCACGTTGTTCAGATAGCTCGGGTCGGGCATGGTGTATTGCTCGTATTCGAGAGCCTTGTTGAGCATGGCACGCATCTGAGCGACGGTTTCAGCGGGGAAACGGCTGTGGTACATGTCAGGGTATTGGTCGCCATCGACGCTAGAGTATTGGAGGTCGGTGACGCAGTTGGTCTCGTTACCCGTGGCGCTGGCTGCCACTTGGTTCTTGTCGCCCATAATCATAAGGAAAGTAGGGGCGTCTTTCGAGTACTCGTCTTGGATGAAGGCACGAATGGCGGCTGCAGTGGTGCCGATTTCATCAGTGTAGTGTACACTCAGGTAGAAACCTTTCTTGGTTTTCCAGGACGTCCATTCTTGAATGCATTCTTCAAACATGCGGTCGGTAATGATCAGCATGTGGACGGGATTCTGCCAGAGGTCAGGGTGCTCGTCGTAGACATCGTCGCGCCAGTTGAACATCTGGTCATAGATGTTGGCGAAATAGGGGCTGAAGGTGCGAGCGAACTCGTTGTAGGCAGTCGATTTGTCATATTGGCCGTAGCTAACTTCGACTTCGATGTTGTTATAAACGAGGATGCTGTTACTGGCAGCATCGTATTGCACGGGGTTGACCGTCAGTGCGCCAATCTGGATGCCACGCATCGTGCCTTGGATTTTCACCTCGGCGATGGGACGATTGACAAAACCTTTGCGAGCATAAGCCTTTTCGCTGTAGGCGAAAGGTACGTCTTCGGGCTTCTGGTCCTTGCGGATCATAGGCTGCATTGGAGTGACCTTATTGATGCCGTAGTCGGCAAGACGATAAGTGCTTGTACTGTAACTCTTCACTTTGACAGTGAGGTCTTTGGCACCGTAAGGAACTGCAATAAGCTTGTTGGCGGCAGGCAACATAGGCTCGCCGACATTACCAGAGGGATAGGTGCCGTCCATTGTGATGGTGGAGAACACACCCTTTTCAGTGGAAATTTCAGTGGCATCGATGCTACTGAAAGAGAAGGAGGCGGTGAAGCCTTCGTCAGTCACGTTGGCACAGTTTTGTGCCGACTTGGTCACGCCGAGTTCGATGTGCTGGGCAATCGCTTGCGTGCCAAACAGCATACCTATCATAAGAAATGCTGCTGTGAGTAAACCAAATTTCTTCATTTTTTGATATTAAAAAGTTGATATTTAATTGTTAATCGTTTACTAGGAGTAACGGTTTTCGAAACGGCAAAAATAGAAATATTTCCGAAAAATATACGGAAAAAACGGAAAAAAGTTACCGATGTTATGAAAAAAAGAAAGACTTATTTGCCTTTTAGGATGCGCTTGTATTCTTTTTCATGGCTAAGCACGTCTAAGGCTTTTTGAATGCCCGGGTCAACGGTGGACATCACTTGGTAGTATTGTTGGGTCTCCCAAACATTGCGGGCAATGAGGGCTTTCATCTGCATAAGCAAGAAAATCTCTGAGTGTGCAAATTGCTCGTCGTTCCAGTCCACCTTGGCTTCCTTGGCGGCGTCTTTCAGCCCGTCGATAAGGTCTTTGCCGACGACGAAGTCCTTGTTGAAGTTGTCAAAAACGCCATACTGGGCCTTGATTTCGTCACGGTGTTTCAAACCGTAGTCGGTGGTGAAACGGTTCAAGGCTCCCTTGCGGACGAGGTTGGTGTAGAGTTTGCTGTTGTAGGCAGTGTCAACGGGGATGAAGATGTCGGGCATGATGCCGCCACCGCCGTATACAGTGCGTCCACCATCAGTCTTGTATTTCAACGAGTCGGGGAAGTGGATGCTGTCGGCATGGTAGTATTCGCCGTGTTTGAGGCGTTTCTCCATTTCCTTGGCATAGTCCTCGGCACCCTTTTCATAAGGACGTTGGATGCAACGTCCCGAAGGTGTATGATAGCGTGAGGTGGTGAGACGGATTTGGGAGCCGTCAGGGAGGTTGAAGGGGCGTTGGACCAGGCCTTTACCAAATGAACGGCGGCCAATGACGACTCCTCGGTCATGGTCTTGGATGGCGCCTGAAAGGATCTCACTCGCCGAGGCTGAACCTTCGTCAATCAAAACAACTAGTTTCCCGATAGTATAGAGACCGGCCTTTGTGCTGCGCCATTCTTGACGGGGTGAGTGCATACCTTCGGTGAAGACAATGAGTTTGTCTTCGGTGATAAACTGGTCCACCAACTCAATGGCAGTGTTGAGATAGCCGCCCGTGTTGCCGCGCAGGTCAAAGATGAGCGACTCCATGCCTTGGCTTTGCAGCTTGGTGAAGGCCTCCTTAAACTCAGCAGCCGATTCTTGTGCGAAACGGTCGAGTTTGATATAACCGACATGGTTGTCGAGCATATAGGCCGCATTGATACTATTCAACGGTATTTTGTCACGGATAATCTCAAAATCAATAAGTTCTTTGTCGTTACCACGCTTCACGCTCACAGTGACCTTGGTGCCTTTTTTTCCACGCAGGTGCTTCTGTACATATTCGTTGTCGACCTTTTTACCCACGGATTCCTCGCCGTCAATCTTGATGAATTGGTCGCCAGCCATGATGCCCACCTTCTCGGACGGGCCGCCTGCCGTGGGACTGATGACAGTGATGGTGTCGCGGATGAGTTGGAAGGTCACGCCGATGCCTTCGAAACTGCCTACAAGTGGTTCGTTGGCTTTCTCCACATCCTTTTTCGATATGTAGGCGGAGTGGGGGTCGAGTTCCTTCAGTGCAGCAACAATGGCATTTTCTGTTACTTTGTCTATATTGGCGGTGTCGACATAAAAATTCTCAATGAGATAAAGTGTCGTAGCCAGTTTCTGGGAATTCATTTGCCCCTTGGTTTGGGGCTTCTGTGGTTGGTTTTGGGCCGTTGCTGCCAAGGCAAAGAGGCAGGCCGTGGCTAATAAGAATGTTTTCAGGAATTTCATAGGCCGAATTTTTTGGCCTGCAAAGTTACATAATTTTTCTATCACATTCTCTGGCTGCGACGTAATTGATTTGATAAGTTTTACTGCAACCTGAAATTGACAGGTAAGGTGTAAGTCACCCTGACTTTCTTTCCGAATGCCTCTCCGGGAATCCAGTTCGGCATCATTTTGACTACACGGACAGCTTCTTCGCTGCAACCTCCGCCCACGCCTTTTGCAACTTCAATATTTGTTATCTTACCATCGGGTTCGACAACGAATCTAACAAAGACAGTGCCGCTATAGCCGTCTTCTCTGGCTCGTTGAGGATAACGTATATTCATGGCGAGGAATTCGTACATCTTAAACTCTCCACCAGGAAAAGACGGCATCTTTTCTACATTGTTATAAATGGTTGTGTCAATACCAGGTGCTGCAATCTCTTTAACGCTAGTCAAAGCAACGGAGTCGCTTTCGTGTTGGGCATGTGCATAGGAAAGACATGTCGTGAGAAATAATAAGCATGCGAATAATGATTTTATATTCATTAGTTTTGTATTTTTTGTGTTAACGTTGCAAAAGTATTTTTCTGATATACAATGCTATTGTCTCAAAATCTCAAAAGTATTATCCTCATTCAACTTGATGATGGTTGAGCTTTTGGGTTTGCAGAAGCTGTCGTGGTAGAGTTGCACCACGTAATCGACCGTGTTTTTGATTTCATCGCAAATGTCGCTGAAAATCATCGATGAAGGTTGACCAGTCAGGTTGGCCGATGTTGATGTAATGGGCTTGCCGAGGCGACGGATGACTTCCTTGCAGAACTCGTTGTCAACCACACGGATGCAGATGCTCTTGTCGTCGGAAACGGCCTTGGCCAAGTTCTTGCTTTCGGGATAGATGATGCTCAGCGGACTTTTAGCGCCCTTGATGAGGTCGTAGGCAATGGCTGGCACATTGACCACGTAATCCTGAAGTCTTTCCACCGAATCGACGAGGATGATGAGGCTCTTGTTGAGCGGCCTCTGCTTGACGGCGTAAACCCTCAGGCAGGCCTTGTTATTGGTGGCGTCGCAGCCCACACCCCAGATGGTATCGGTAGGGTAGAGGATGGTCTTTCCGGCTTTCAGCGCCGCAACAGTGCGTTCTATTTCTTGTTCAAATGCTTCTTCCATGGTTTTCTTCTTTTTGTGATTGTCCTGCGGACAAGAAATCGTTCAAAAATTCTTTTAAAATCTGTATAAAAACTATCTTATTGATTTTGAATGATTTTATATTGATTTTTGATGTATTTCTTGCGAAGCAATCCCATTATGGTTTCTCCTTTAATTTCTTTTTTAATAGGTTGTATTTGTGTCGGTTGGCCTGCATCATCACGCGGCAGATGCTGAATCCCGTCTTGCCGTAGAGGAAGCCGCCTTTTATTATATAGGTACGAATGAAATTGATGCTCGGGCTGAAAAGATAGGGCAGGAGGCCCATCTTCTTGCCGCGTTCGTAGTAAGACTGCGCGCCCAGTTCGGCGAAATGGAACTGCTGCTTGCGGAAGGCCTCGGGTGTGTCCCAAGAATAATGCAGCAGGTCGCCGCGCAGCAAGGTTTTCTTAGGCGTTTCTTTGTAGTTCAGCCATTCGTGGATGATGCCTTCCCACTCCGCGAAGCCGCGCCGCCAGATGCGTATCTTGGTCTCGGGATAAAGCCCGCAGCCTTTCACCCATTGGCCGCAATAGTTGTTGAGGCGGTTCATGGCGAAGACCTCATTCTCGGCGATGTCTTTGTCTTTCAGCGCTTTGATGGATTGTTTTAGCTCATCCGAGAGGGCTTCATCGGCGTCGATGCTGAAGATGAGGTCGCAGGTGGCGAGGTCGTCGGCAAGGTTTTTTTGGTCGGAATAGCCGAGCCAGTCTTGGCTGAAGAACTTCACGCCATAGCGGTCGCAGATGGCCTCGGTCGCATCGGTGGAATGCGAGTCAACGACGATAATCTCGTCGGCAATATCCTTAACGGAGTCAAGGCATTGCGTGATTTTTTGCTCCTCGTTGAAGGTGATGATGACGACCGAAAGGGTGTTCATGCGTTCAAAATTTCCGCAAAAGTAGGCTTTTTTTCTTATTTTTGTGGACTTTTCGTGAGACTTTATGTCCGAGCATTGGGAAATATACGCTGACTGGAATCCATGGCACGGTTGCACCAAGATTAGTCCTGGGTGTAAGTATTGCTATGTGTATCGCCAGGATGAGATGTACGGCAGCGAGATATCAAGCAGCGAATGCAGAAAGACGGGCAATTTCAACCTGCCCATGAAGAGGAAGCGCGACAAGTCGTGGAAGATAGAGAGCGGCAAACTGGTGTTTACCTGCTTTACTTCCGATTTTCTTCTAAAAGATGCGGATGAATGGCGCCCGGAATGCTGGCAAATGATGAAGCAGCGGAGCGACCTCTGGTTTTTCTTTTTCACTAAGCGCATCGACCGTTTCATGGAGTGCATACCCGACGACTGGGGCGATGGCTATGACAATGTTATCGTTGGCTGTACAGTGGAGAATCAGGAGATGGCGGATTATCGCTTGCCCATTTTCTTGTCGCTCCCCATCAAACACAAGAGCATCATTGCATCCCCTCTGATTACAGCCATGGATCTTACCCCTTATCTCGATGACACGATAGAGGAAGTGTCGGTAGGTGGTGAGTCGGGGGTTGAGGCAAGACCATGCAACTACGACTGGATACTTTCCCTTCGCGAGCAGTGTATCGCAAAAAATGTCGCCTTTCGCTTTCATCAAACGGGTGCCCATTTCATCAAGGATGGAAAGATGTTTTATGTGCCACGGTGCTACCAGTTGAGTCAGGCCCATAAGGCAAACATTGACTACAAGATAGGCAAATACCTTGTGCCCGCGACGGTGAAGTTCGAATGGAAAGACAGCGATTATCACGATTGACAAATGATTATACCATTGACAGCTTGAAAGAAGATAATCGCACATGTGTTGAATGCTTTCTGCGAGTTGTGGAGCAAGTTGTGGCATATTATCGAATATAATCGATGAAAATAATGCATTTTTGTCGAATATAAACGATAAAAAGTATATATTTTTATCGAACATGATCGATAAAGTTATATCTTTGCAGTCGTAAAAAACACGAAAAACCATGTTAAGCAAGGACTTGATTAAGGATATTATTGTTGAAAATCAGCGTTTTATTTCATCGGTAAGCTTTTTTGAGCGCGACTACGCGTTTGAAGACGCACTGAATTATGTGCTTGTGGGCTTGCGCCGTGCTGGAAAGTCATATTTGTTGTATCAGCGCATCCATCAATTATTGGAAAAAGGCCATCGTATGGAGGAAATCTGCTACTTCAACTTTGAGGATGATCGTTTGGGAATAATGACTTTGGCCGATTTGGACATCATTAAGTCGGCTTACGAGGAAATGTTTGATACCCAACCTGTTTTCTTCTTTGACGAGATTCAGATTGTTGAAGGTTGGGAGAAATTTGCGCGACGGTTGGCCGACCAAAAATACAGGGTTTACATCACCGGCAGCAATGCCAAAATGTTGAGTTCGGAGATCGCGACCACTTTGGGCGGACGTTATATGATTATGGAAGTGTTTCCACTTTCATTTGCTGAGTATTTGTCTTTTTCGGGCATTAACGTGAAGGAAAAGAATGCCTTGCACCTTCATAGAAAGGAGATTGTGAAGCATTTCGAGACTTATTTCCGTTTCGGTGGTTTGCCCGAGGTGATGAATGTGGCCGACAAACGCTCATGGCTCAGCGGATTGTTCAACAAGGTTTTCTTTGGCGATTTGATTGCGCGTTACGACATCCGCAATGACTTTGGTCTGCGCATTTTGGCCAAAAAGTTGGCTGAAAGCGTAAAGCAGCCTTCATCCTACAACCGTTTGGCTAATGTGGTAAGTTCGACTGGCAAAAAGGCCAGCACTGATACAGTCATTGATTATGTGAATTACATGTGCGAATCGTGGCTGTTGCTTCCGTTGGAGAACATCATCGGCAAATTGACCGAACGCAACACCCAACGCAAGTATTATTTCATTGATAATGGCATTCTCAACCTGTTTTTGCCCGACCCAGAGGCCAACCTTTTGGAGAACATGGTGGCCATTAACTTGATAAGGAAATACAAGAACGAGGTTTATTTCTACCATAACGGCGTGGAGGTCGATTTCTACTTGCCCGAGCAAAAAAAACTTATTCAAGCCTCTTATTCCCTGCAAGACGAAAGCACTTTCCAACGCGAAACAGAAGCTTTAATCAAAGTTTCCAAGCGTTTGGAGGTGAACGATTTGATGATTATCACCAAAGACGAAGAAACCGTTTTGGAAAAGGACGGCAAGACCATTCAGGTGGTGCCGCTTTGGAAGTGGCTGCTGGGGTAAACATTGGCTCGATTAAGGAAATAGCACAAATGGAAGAGGAAAGGAGAATCTGCAATTTGAATTTTGCTTGAATTTGTAGTCTATCTCTTCGTATTGGTATAAGTTTGAATGATGAAGGCGCGACAATCATGCCGCGCCATCTTTTTCGTATTACTGATGTTTAAGGCTTTTGGGCTGCAAATCCAAAAGAGCTGGTTCATGCAATGCTTGTTACTGAAGATACTCTTTCCACGTGTCAGTGTTGTTATTAATTTTTCGAGAAGGTCGTTTTACTTTATTGTAGTATTCGTGATTTAATGCGTAGAATTCATGTAATCTTTCGAGATAATAAACCTTTGCAAGATTTGATGATGCTGGAACCTTCTTTGTTGCTCCCTCGAACCAATAAGAGAACTCATTTATTTCTAATTTTCTGGTATCATTTTGTATTAGTTCTTCAAGAGTTGTATTTCGGATTTCATCTGTAAGTTCAATCGTTGGTTCAAAATTTATGTTGACATCGATTGTTGCTTGAGGTGTAGGTTTTTCATTTACTACATTATTAGAAAAGTTGTTGTTGGTATTATATTTATTATAGTCGTTACAAGAGGAGAGAACACTCATTCCTATCAATATTATAAAGATTCTTTTCATATTACATAAGGTATTATGGTTAATAAATACATAGGGTTCGATATAATCATACCTATTTCCAAACACAAAAGTACATAATATTTCTGAATGGACTAAACTTATTTTTCCAAACTGTGGAAAGTGCAGAAAATATAGTAATACTTACCTTCCTAAATTTTGTAATATCTTTTTTTTCCGAAAATTCCCTATCTTTGCGCCCTTATAAGTGCAATCGATGAACATCGGAATCCCCATCTGGATGTTGGCCTTATCGCTGCTGGCTGGTCTGGCGGCGGCTACGGTGTTGTATTTCCGCAACAAGAAGCAACACTATGGCAAAGCATTGACAATCATTTTGTTTGCGCTGCGAACGATGATGGTCGGCTTGGTGGTCTTACTGCTCTTTAATCCTTTGATTCGGCAGAAATTCAGCTCGGTGGAAACGCCAACCATTATCCTTGCCCACGATAATTCTTCGTCCGTCATTCTATGCAAGGATTCGGCGTTTTACAAAAAGGATTATCAGACCCAATTTGAGCAGTTTAGGAAAGACTTGAACGCTGATTTCCAAGTCGATGAATACCTCTTCGGCGAGGAAGTCCGCGATTTCGAGCAACTTGACTTCTCCGACCAACTGACGGACTTGTCGTCGCTCATAAAGACTTTGGACAGAAGATATTACAAGCGCAATGTGGGTGCGGTGCTGCTTTTCTCCGATGGTATCTACAACCGTGGCTTTGAGCCGGAGTTGGTGGCGGAGGACTTCCCGTTCCCCATCCATACCGTCGTTTTGGGCGACACGGTTTCCTATCCCGACCTCGCCATCCGCAATGTGCATTATAATAAGGTGGTGTCGCTCGGCGCGACCTTGGAAAGCGGTCGCCTCATCGAGAAGCGCGACATCGAGATTCCCTCCAACCGCTTCTCCAAGGAAATCGACTTTATGCTCGATGCCACCAAGAAAGGCGTAATGGCCATCGACATCGAGGTGAGCGGCATCGCTGAGGAGGAGCAACTGCTCAATAATGTGCGGCATATCTATGTCGAGGTGCTCGACCAGAAATATAAGCTGTTGTGTGTGGCTGCCTCACCGCATCCCGACTTGGGCGCCTTGCGTAGCGTGCTCAACGACAACTATGAGGTGGACTTCTGCTTCGGAAAGGAGACGCTGCCCGAGTTCAGCAACTATGACTTGGTCATCCTGCATCAGGTGCCTTCGGCGCGAACGGATTTCAATGCCTTGAAGACACAGTTGGACAAGAACGTGAAACTCCCCGTTTTCTTCATCATTGGCAACGACACCGACTGTGATATGTTAAGCAAATTACAGAATGTCTTTGCCTTGCATTCTGGCGCGACCAACACCTTGATGGATGTCAAGGCGCATCAAAACACGGCCTTCTCGACCTTCACCTTTGATTCGAAGTCGGAGCAACTCATCGCGAAATACCCGCCTTTGGCCTTGCCGCATCTGGAAATCAACACATTGAAATCGCATGATGACTTACTCTTGCAAGAGGTGATGGGCATCAAGTCGGGACTGCCATTGTTGAGCTTTGCTAACGACGAACGTAAGATGGCCTTCCTGTTTGGTACTAACATTTGGCGTTGGAGGCTGTATGAGTATTACCAAAACAAGAACCACGACGTGTTTGATGAGATGTTCTCCAAGTCGCTGAAATACCTGTTGCTTTCGGCCAACGACGGCTCGTCCATCTACGCCAAGGAGACCTATTATAGCAACGAGCCTGTCATCATCACCGCTGAGTTGCGCAACCCGAACAACGAGCTTGTGACCGACCCCGATTTGACCATTCAAATCGAGAACAAGCTAACAGGGGAGACCTACGACTACACCTTCTCGAAGCGCGACCACGACTATGAACTGAACGCAGGCCTATTACCCGAAGGCCTGTATACCTATAAGGTACAAGCGCAGATGGGCGAGCGCAAGATCAATGTGAACGGCACCTTTAGTGTGGTGGCCATCGGTATTGAGGCCCAGCAGCTTACCGCCGACATCGATCGTATGCGCACCATCGCCCGTCTGACCAATGGAAACTGCTATACCTCTCGCGAGTTGCAGCAACTTTTTGCCGACTTGCACAATGATTCGCGCATCACCTCCGTTGAACACCATGAGAGTCGCTTCGAGGACTTGATCCACTCCAAGTGGATTTTCTTCATCCTCATCGGATTGGCTGCCGTGGAATGGTTGTTGCGGAAGATGTTTGGCAGTTATTGATAGATAAGGAACTACAGATTGCACAGATGAAGCGGATTAAGACAGAAGAATTCATAGGCGCAAGCGCCCAATTTGTACAGATGGTCTGTAAGCTGGAGTCTGAATCTGTACAAATTAGGATGCTTGCATCCTCATAATTTTGATAGGAATCAGTATAATCTGTAAAATTTGTAGTTAAATAAAACGATGAATTTAATTGTTTAATTATTAAAATGTTATAAAATGAAAATCCAAGATCAAGCTGTCGTCACGATGACCTACGTCCTGCGTGAGAACGACGAAAAC
>CADBGN010000008.1:16385-80712 GCA_902794155.1 uncultured Bacteroidia bacterium | reverse complement strand
CGATGACCTGAAAGATGCCCAGTTCATCTTCGAGAAGGACAAGGATGGCAACGATATCTTTGTCTGTGGCAACGAGATCGAGAAGATGTCGAAGTCGAAGTACAATGTACAGAACCCCGACGACCTCGTGGAGAAATACGGTGCCGACACGCTCCGTCTCTATGAGATGTTCCTCGGTCCTTTGGAGCAGTCGAAGCCTTGGGACACGCAGGGTATCGAAGGCACGTTTCGCTTCGTGCGTAAGTTCTGGAGGCTGTTCCACAACGAAAACAACGAATTCTGTGTCAGTGACGAGCCTGCCACTGCCCCTGAACTGAAGAGCCTGCACAAGCTCATCAAGAAGGAAGAGGAGGGCATCGAGAGCATCTCGTTCAACACTGTCGTCTCGGCCTTTATGATTTGCGTCAACGAGCTTGCCGATCTCAAATGCAACAAGCGTGAGATCCTTGAGCCTCTGACGGTGATGATTTCGCCATACGCTCCGCATATCGCTGAAGAGTTGTGGCACTTGCTGGGCCATGAGACCTCAGTGGTGAATGCTGTGTTCCCCGTTTACGACGAGAGTAAGACGGTGGAGAACAGCTTCAACTATCCCATCAGTTTCAATGGCAAGATGCGCTTCAATATGGAGTTGCCTGTCACGATGAATGCCGACGAGGTACAAGCCGCCGTGCTCGCTGCACCCGAGTCCGCCAAATGGCTTGAGGGCAAGCAAGTGCGTAAGGTCATCTATGTGCCTAAGAAGATTGTGAATATCGTTGTTGGTTGATCGATTTGTTGAGACGTAGCGTGCGCTGCGTCTCTATTAAGTTTTATTGTTGCGCCCGGTATTCCTTGGGCGACATGCCTGCGTTTGTTTTAAAATAGCGAGTGAACGCAGCTGGGTCAGAAAAGCCAAGCTGTTGGCTGATTTGTTGGATATTGAGGTTCTTGCTGTGGCGAAGTAGCGACTTGGCTTGGACGATGACATACCCCGAAATCCATTCATTGGCGCTAATGCCGGTTTGTTTCTTGATGATGCTGCCAAAGTACTTGGGCGACAAGCAAAGAAGGTTGGCATAATACTGCACCTCGCGGCTTTCTTGGAAATGATTGACAAAGGCGTTTTTGAAGCGGTTGACCAATTGTTGGGCCGGGGTGAGTTCTGGCGTAGGTAAGCCGTTTTCTTGTAGGTAAATCTCTATCAATTGCGTTCCTATCTCCATTTGCTTGACTAATAATTCGTCACGCTCAGGATGGTTCAATTGACTGATGGCTTGGAGCATCAGGAAATGCCCTTGCACGCTTTCATACTGCTCTTCGCTCAAATGGAAAATGGAATTGTATCGATGTTCGACATGCTCAAAATAGAAAGGATAGAGACGCCTCAGGTTTTGTAGAAAACTGGGTAAGATGACTAGCAATGAAACCAAATAATCGTCGCTATATTCTTGTATCTCCATCACATGGCCTGGGGGCATCACGACAAAGTCGTGTTGATGGAATTCCTTTTGTTGCTTGTCAAAAAGGTTTTTCAGACACCCTCGATGATTGAGCCAAAGTACGAAAAATTGTGATGCGTAGGCTTTCTCGTAGATAGGAACTCGATTGATGTTATCAAATACCATCAGACCATTCTTTTTTATCTGGTCTCTTATTTCCTCCAAAGCATGTGGTTGCTTGTCCATTTTTTTATCGGTCATTTTGCCTACAAAAATACTTCAAAATTGATTAAAAGTCTACAATAATCCGACCAAATGACAATTATTTCGTTCTAATCGTTTCTTGATTTGTGCAGGGATAGCTCTACTTTTGCGCCCAAGATGAAAGCAGAACAACGGCATCATTATCATTAGTTAGTGTCCATGTTACTGACTTTTCCTATTGTTTGGCGACAAAAGTGTTATAGTCAGCGAAGTACTTGTTTGTTTGTACTTCATTTTTTCAATTAAAAATGAGATGGTGCCGTTTTTATTATTCTAGCATCTCAAACACCACCGCGTGTGGCATCTTGAAAGTATTCGGGAAGTCGATGCGGTAACGGCCATCAGCCTCCTTGCAAAGGGAGGCTTTCTTTGTGCTGCCTAATACTTTGATTTTTCCTGTCTTCAGCTTTATGTCTTTGGCATCAAACCAATAAGTGTCGGGAACAGGGCTTTCTTGTTCGTCCAAGAGGAATATGCCATATACCTTGTTGTCCTTCTGCGTAAAACGGAACTTGCCGTAGGTGAAAGGATAGATTGGGCGCGTGCCATAGATGGCTTCGCCATTCACTCGCATCCATTCGCCAATTTCCTTCATACGGAGCAGGGCGGTGTCAGGCAGGTTGCCGTCGGCATCGGGACCCACGTTGAGGAGGAAGTTGCCTCCTTTGGCCACGATGTCGCATAAAAGGTGGATGAGTTTGTTGGTGCTTTTGTAGGTGTCAGTCGAGACGTACGACCATGAGTTGCCCATCGACATGCAAGTCTCCCATGGATAGGGCAGGAGCGAGTCGGGCACTTGTTGTTCTGGGGTCTGGTAGTTTTCGTATTTGCCGCCCACAGAGCGGTCGACGATGATGAGGTCGGGGTTGTTCTCGCGGGCGATGTTGGCTATTGTCGGCATATCGATGTCTTGGATGTAGCCTTGACAACCAAGCCACGGACGCGTTTCGTCGTTTACGCTCCATTCGGGACGCACCCAGCCGCCGTCGAGCCAAAGGATGTCGATGTCTCCATAGTTATGGGTGAGTTCTCGTATCTGCCTGTGGGTGAATTGCTTGTATTTCTCGAAACGCTCGGGCATGGTCGTCGGGTCATAGTTGACATTGCGGTCGGGGGTGGCCCACTCGTGCGCCCAGTAGTCATCGCAGTGCCAGTCGGGCTTGGAGAAATAAAGTCCCGTCCAAAAACCCTTTTCGCGGAAGGCTTTCACCACTTCGCCGGTGATGTCGGACTTGGGATTCTTTGAGAACGGGCAACTTGGGTCGACGGTGGAGTAGGAGGTCTCCTTGGTGTCGAACATGCAGAAGCCATCGTGGTGCTTCGTCGTGAAGACGACGTACTTCATACCCGCGTTTTTGGCAGCCTCGGCCCATTTCGATGGGTCGAAGTTCTTGGGATTAAATGTTTTGTTAAGATTTTGATAATCAGTCTTGTATTTGTAGTAGTCAGCGCCGTTGCGATTGATCCATGGCTCGTTGCAGATGGACCACGACTCAACGACTTCCCATTGGGCGTAGATGCCCCAGTGCATCATGAAGCCGAACTTAAGGTCTTGCCATTGGCTGATGCGGTTGGTGATGACGGGGTCGGTTTCGGGTTTTTGGTCATCGGTTTGGGCGAAGGTGGGCACGTAGATAATGCCTATTATTAAGAGGAGTAAAGCTTTTTTCTTCATGGAGCGGAGTTTTAATGCGCCAAAGATACGAAAAAACCACGATTCGCAGCATTGGCTGCAAGTCGTGGTAGGGTTCTATGTGATGTTGGAAGGTTATTCCTGTTCCATCAGGGCTTTGACTTCCTTGGCTTTCACGGTGTAGATGTTGCCATCGGCATCGCAAAAGCCGTTGCATGGAGAGGTCGAGGCCGCTCATCAATTTCTTGGTGAAGGACGAAACTTCATTCTTCTTGGCATTCACTGTTACTGTTGTCATATTGTCTGATCTTTTTGAATTTTTCTTCGTTGTAAAACTTGATGGATTTGATGCTTCCTTCGGCAATGATTTCGGAAGGCATGATACTGTTGTCGATGAACAAGAAGTAGTCAACGACGGGGCAGTAAAGGTTGAAAAGGTTCTTGATGCCCGCCTTGTAACGCCTGCGGATGATACTGTCGTCCACATGATGACCGCCATGCTTCACTCGTTCCGCCACGCGTTTGATGGCCAATTCGGGACTTTGCAGCCAGAAATAGACGAGGCTGGCTTTGTAGCCCTGTTCGCGTGCCTTAAGGATAAGGGAGTGATAGGATTTGGCAGCCAAAGTGGTTTCGATGGCAAAATCAACTTTGTCAGCGATGTGTTTTTTGATGCATGTCAACATCAGGCGACCTGCGGCGACCTTGGCACCGTCGGGGTTGAGCGGCGACAGACCCTTGGCGATTTCGTCGCAGTTGACGAACTCCTTGCACTGTAGCGTCTCAGGCAAAACAGTCAAGGAGGCTGTGGTCTTTCCAGCTCCGTTGCATCCTGATATGATATATAAATTAGGCATCAAATAATAATTCTGCTCGTTTTAGTGATGGCATATTTCGTGCCAAATCACGCTGCAAAGATACAAAAAATGTGAATATGTCAACACTTTTCCACACTTTTCCACGATTTTTTTTGTAGATCCCCTTTTAAATATCTGAAAATCAAAGATAATCCAATTCATAAATTGTTGTGCTGATTTCATCAAAAATTCGTATTTTTACCGCCTCAATTAGATACAATGAAAAAACGAAATCTCATAGGACTGTTTCTTCTGGCCATGGCAGTATGTGCCTGCCAAAAGCCTGTGGAATACCCCATTGAGCCGAAGATTGCCTACGAAGGCTTCACTTATTTGATGAATTCTGACAGCACTTTCAGTGGCAAAGGCATCATCTCGTTATCCTTTACTGATGGCGATGGTGACTTGGGCCTTGATGATGCCGACACCCTTTCGCCTTTTGGCTTCACCGATGCACATTATTATAATATGCTAGTTGACTACTTGAAATGCGTTAACGGTGAGTTTGTAAAGACACCTCTGCTGAACTGGAATGTGCAGACGCAGAGTTACGACACGTTGAGCTTCAATACACGTTTCAAACGCGTTCGCGACTCTGAAGAGCCTAAGGCAATCAGCGGAACGATAGACTACACTCTTATGGTTCAAAATCCTTTCTCACCTGAAGATACAGTGAAGTTCGAGATCCGTATTCTCGACCGCGCACTGCATGAAAGCAATGTGATACAGACCGAACCGATTTACACAGGCCGTAGAGACGCTTTGCATGCGTCTTGTGAAAACAATGAATCCTTTTCGGAGACGCATTCAATGCGTCTCTACCAAAATCTAGCGCAATGAAAAAAATATTCCTCATTCTGGGCATTCTGCTTCCCTTTGTGCTTAAAGCCCAAACTCCTGGCGAAAACATTGACGTGACACACTACGGAATTCACATCAATGAGCTGAACTTTGCCAACCGAACCCTGCAAGGTGAGACCTTTGTCGACTTCACGGCAACGGCTAATGTGCAGCAAATCGTTTTGGAGCTTAAAACCTTGGAGGTCACCTCGGTGACGGCTTCTAATATTGTGGTCGCCAATTTCACACAAGAAGGCGACTTGCTCATCATTAATTTGGCTTCGCCAATGGCAGCTGGTACCACGTCCATTTTGGATATTGTCTATGGCGGCAACACCTTTAGCGAGACCTGGGGCGGTGTGGAATGGTGGGGCTCAGACTATGTCTACAACCTTGGCGTAGGCTTCGACAGCCAGCCGCACAACTTGGGTAAGACTTGGTTCCCTTGTGTCGACAACTTCACCGATAAGGCTACATACAATGTGTTTGTCACTACTACCAACGACAAGATTGCCGTCTGTGGTGGCGAGTTGGTGGCTGCGGTCGATAACGGCAATGGCACCTCCACTTGGCATTGGATTACGCCACAGGAGATAGCCACCTACCACATTTCATTTGCCGTGGGCGATTTCGAGGTTTGGGAAGACGGCTATGATGGCGTTGAGCACTACATCCCGATAACAGTGTATGTCAAACCTAACCTGATGAACAATGTGCCAGGAACCTTTGTCCATATCAAGGATATTATTTCATTCTTTGAAGAGAACCTTGGCCCTTATCCTTTCAACCGCATTGGCTATGTCAGTACTGGCAAGGGCTGCATGGAGCATACCGATAATATCGCCTTGGCTACAAGCGTCATCAGCGGTAATACCAATAATGAGGAATATCTCGCCCATGAGCTGTCGCACATGTGGTCTGGCAACTTGGTGACTTGCGCCGAAGCAGGCGACATGTGGCTCAATGAGGGCTTCGCTCAGTTTTGGGGTGCTTTCTATCGCCAAGGCATTTATGGTGAAACTGATTATAGGAATACCATGGCCAACATGGTGTCTAGTGCTACCAATTGGTGTAACAGTCCAAACCATTGGATGCCGCTCAATAACATGCCATTGGACATGACTTACGACAGCGATGCCGTCTACAATCGTGGCGCTGTCATTGTCAGTACGATGATGAATTATATGGGACGCGAGAATTTCCTTTCTGCCATGCGAGCCTACTTCCAGCAATATGCCTATCAGACAGCTACTTCCGAACAGCTTTGTGAAGCGTTGACGCAATATTCAGGTATTGACATGCATGGTTTCTTCGACACTTACGTCTATTCGAGTGGTATGCCCAACTTGTATGCTTCAATATCATCGGTTGAGCCGGTTGGTGGGCAGTATGAGGTGGTGCTTGACTTGCATTACCAGCACATCGGCGATAGCCATGTTGGGCAAAACAATGTTTGTGAGCTTACTTTCATTGGCCCTGAATTCCAATGGGTTACCGAAAAGGTGAGTTGGGATGGCCCGCATGGCAGTGCAATGGTCGTCCTCGACTTTGAGCCTATCTGTATGGTTAATGATATCCACAACAATTGGCTGGATGGCAAGCAGCAAAAGAATGTCATGGTGAAATCGTCTTCACAACAGGCTTGCTACGGCTTTAGGTTTGAGGCCACTTCCTTGACGGACTCGGTTTTTGTCGCCGTAGAGAATAACTTGGTTGGCCCTTATGACGATCCGTTGATTCCTTATCTGACGCTCTCTTCCAAGCATTTCTGGACCGTCAACCGTTTTGATTTTGGTGAAGCTGAAGTGAAAGGCATCTTTGATTACAGCAATTCTACTGATGGCGACATCATAATGTCGGCCAATGACTCGGTCACTTTGTTTTATCGGAAGAATGCTTCTGAGGCATGGCACGAAATTGCCCATGAATTCCATCCTGGCTCTACATGGAAATTAGGCCGTATTATTGTTGATAACTTTGTGCCAGGTGAATACACGATTGCCGTATGGGATAAGGATGCCCTGGGCGCCGAAGAGTATGCTAAACCTGAGAATCACATGTATTTGTTCCCCAATCCAGCAAAAGGTCAAGTGCGAATGAGCTGGGATGATGTTTGTGATGGTGCCATTCGTGTTTTCGACCTAGAAGGAAGGGTGATGAAAAATGTTGTTTTTTCTCATACCGACAATGTAACAATTTCAATTGCTGATTTGGCGCAGGGCTGCTACACTGTTATTCGAGTCAATTTAGATGGCACGTTAATGGAAACCAAGAAACTAATCGTTAAATGAGAAATAAAATGAAACGTATCAATTGTTTGTCAGTTATGCTAGTGCTAGGCCTTCTTTTCGTTTCTTGCGAAAAACAGTCGCAGGAAAACGAATGGAACAAGCATTACGGATATACAAATGAGGAAATCGCAGGTAGGTATTCGTTTTCCAACATTTCTAATGCCTTTGACGGATTGTCGGAAGGAGCCTATTGCCATATATGCGAAGATGCCAGAATCGACATCACGGCGAAATCGGGAAACACCATTGAGTTTACGATTAATTGTCCGAGTGATGAGTTCAACCGAACGTTTGAGGGTCGTCCCAGTATGACTGACAACGACTTCCTTATCAACATGACTTTGCCTTCAGCGAGTGCGCACCCGACTTATGAACTGACAGCGTATGTCTATAAGAATAATCAGGGTGATATCCGTATTCACGGTTTTGCAAGGCATGTTATCTATGAAACGGTATATAACCCTGCGACTGAACAAAACGATTATGTTCCCAAGTCGAGAATCAACTATTATTTCGATGTTATTAAAAACTAAATACTTACAACTATGAAAAAAGCATTATTTACATTGGCCATTCTTGTGATGGCATTTGGAAACATGGGCTTTGCTCAAAACAAGGCTAATTTGAAATCAAAGGCCACCGAAATGGTCTTCAAACAGTATGGCCTTTTGCGTCAGAGCTACATTGTGCCGCAGCAGGCTGACTTCTTTGAGGCCGATGGTACGCATCATCGCACGACGTACTACTACGACGAGTCGGACTTTTACCTCACCGAGGAAATAACTGAGACATACGAGGATTTTTGGCAAAATGAGTCGCGCATTACCTACGATTATGATTTCAATGGCAATGTGTTGGAGATGCTTGGCCAGGAATGGAATGGTTATGACTGGGAAGATGCTATGAGGGTTACTTATACCTACGAAGACGATGTCATCAGCGAAGATATTTATCAGTATTACTCGGATGGTCAATGGGTGAATCTTATGAAAGAGGCCTATACCTACAACGACGATGTTTGGACAGTGCTCGTTTGGGAATGGAATGGTACCACATGGTCATCTTCGGTGCTCAATACCTATACTCGTGAGGGTACTACCATTGTTCATGTCATGCAATATATGGAAAGCGGTGCGTGGCAGAATGATGAGAAGTACATCTACACTCTCGATTTCGATGAGAATATTACCGAGATCCTTATGCAGGATTGGGTGGACCCTGAATGGGTGAATTCAGAGAGAACGACTTATTTATACGAAGGGGGCGTCTACACCGATCAATATGAACAGGAATGGAATGGAGGTAGTTGGTCCGACGAATACCATTACACGTTCGAATATGACGCTATGGGCAATGCAAAGCACGGAGTGTGCTATGGATTTGGAGGCTATGATTGGGCTCCTGCCGATGGCGATATCGATATGGCCTATGATTACAATGCAGAAAAGAAGTCGTTCTTTGGTAGCGTAGTGGATATGGTTTATGTGGACCTCACCAGCATCAACGAAAATGCCCAATCTTCCAATGTGAAGGTCTATCCTATGCCTGCCGAAAACGAAATCCAGATTCAGGCCGAAGGTTTCCAAAAGGCTGAAATCTATAGTGTTACCGGTCAGAAGATGATGGAAAGCACCATTGACAAAATGAATGTCAGTTCGTTGAGCCAAGGCGTTTATCTGTTGAAGGTTTACGACCAATCAGGAAATAGCGAGACGCAACGAATTGTTGTGAAATAATTGTGTTGTAGGGTTGTCGTACCACGGCAACCCTACAAATCAATTGTTATAGTCATGAAAAAACTAAAAATTGTTATAGTCATGAAAAAACTAAATATTGTCAGCCTGTTTCTCTTGTTGGGCTTTGTGTTGGGGTCATGCAATAAGAATCAGACTGGCTACACGATCAACGACATTGTTGGGGAATATATCTTCTCCAATGCTGCCGACGCCTTTGAAGGATTGGAGGCGGATGCGTACACCTATCTTTGCAATGATGCTGAAATTACCATTACTAAAGATGGAAGGAACGCTGTGGATTTCAAGCTCTCTTGCCCCAGTGAGGAAAACAACGCCCATTTTAATGGCGCGCCTTTCCAGAATGAAAACGATTCCGTTATCATGATGTCGTACGATTACGGTTATGGCAAGTATCCACCCAATGAAAGCAAGGTGATTGCCAACGTCTCAAAAATGGATGGAAAGATTCGCTTGCAAGGCTATCATTACTTTTATAGTGGCTCGTCGGCCCTGTCGTACTTCTATTATTTCGATGTGCTCAAGAAATGAGTTTGACAACCTTACAAAAATCTCCCAACACTTAAAGTTGGGGGATTTTTTGTTTACTTCTTTAAGGTGATTCTGAAGGTCGTCCCTTCGCCCACGACGGAGGATTTCACGAAAATCTTACCTTTGTGGTAGTCCTCGATGATGCGCTTGGCCAACGAAAGGCCGAGACCCCAACCGCGTTTCTTGCTCGTAAAACCAGGGTTAAACACTTGCTTGATTTGCGACTTCGGGATACCTTTACCAGTGTCACTAAGATCGAGGTGGATATGGTCGCTGTCGTCGATAAGGTCAAGAGTAATCTTGCCATGGTCACCCATAGCGTCGACAGCATTCTTGGTCAGGTTTTCAAGCACCCAGCGGAACAGCGACGGTATTAATGGCATAACCAGCTCGCCTTCTGGTAGGTTGACCTCAAAATCAAACTTCTTGGAGAAGCGCTTTTGCAGGTAATCCATCGTGTCGTGGATGAGGTAGTTGATGTCGGTGGGCTCGGGCACAGGTACTGATCCGATTTTTGAGAAACGGTCGGTGACAATTTGCAGGCGTTCGATGTCTTTTTCCATCTCGTAGGTGCCCACGAAAGGCTCATCTTGCATCTTCAGCAGTTCAATCCATCCCATTAGCGAAGACAGGGGCGTACCAAGTTGGTGTGCAGTCTCCTTAGCCATGCCGGCCCACACTTGGTTTTGTTCGGAACGGCGGGCATAGCTGAACAACAGATAGGCAATAATAAGGAACAAGGCAAAGACAATAAACTGGATGACAGGGTAATAGCGCATCTGTTGTACCAGGTCAGTGGTGCGATAGAAGATGGTGGCCTTGCCTTTGTTCATGAACTCGATTTGAAGTGGGTCGTTCTCGTTGCGCATGATTTCCAGCTGCTGTCGCACATAGTTGCTGTCCTGCATCAAAAGGGAATCGAGGTTGCCAAAGCTGAGGATGGTGTCATGGGCTTCGTTGGTGACGATGACAGGCACGCCCATCGAGTTGAGCGTGATCTCTTCCATGAAGTGGTCCGACATGTCCTCCAAAACAGCTTTCAAGTCGGTGTAGATTCTCGATTCGTTATAATACAGGTATTGAACGAAACCATAGCCAGGGTCGATTTTGATGGGCGGAAACTTCGAGTAGGCACGTTTCATCTCGTCATCGAAGACGGTCTTTCCTTCTTGATCGGGAGGCAGGTTGTTTGACGAGACGATGTTGTCTTTTCCATCGATGAGTACCAAGGGGATGCTGATGTTGTTGCGAATGATGTCGACGTATGTGGCGGTGTTTTCATTGGATGAAATGTCCATGACGCGTCGGTAGGCATTGGCCAACAGATCGACGCGCAATTGTTCCTGCTCATTCACTTTGTTGAAGAATTCCTCCGTTGATTTCATCATCACGGCATGCTGTTCCATGGCAGCTGCCCACATTTTCACCTGCTTGATTTCCTGTTCGGCAATGGATTTCACCAAATGGTTGGTGTACCATAACGACGCGCCGATAATGAGCAGGGCTACAATCGCCAAGGCCCATTTCCAGTGTTTTTTGTTGGTATAGAGGTTCGTTTTCACAAAAATAAAAACGATATTGTTTCCAAAATAGTATGTAAGGCCAATAGTTCGGCCAGAGATGGGAGGGTTCCTTCGTCAAATCTTCTTTCTCATTCGTCCCACGGGGATGCCCAACTGTTCCCTATACTTTGCCACAGTTCTTCGTGCTATGGGATAACCTTTCTCCTTTAAGAGGAACATCAATTGCTCGTCCGTCATGGGGTCGGCCTTGTCTTCATTTTCGACGGCATCCTTCATGATTTTCTTAATTTCACGGGTTGAGACCTCTTCTCCCTCTTGGTTGGTGATTCCTTCGCTAAAGAAGAACTTCAGCAAATGGGTGCCGTAGGGCGTCTGCACATATTTGCTGTTGGCCACGCGCGAGATGGTGGAGATGTCGAGCCCGACCTTGTCGGCTACATCCTTCAGAATCATGGGTTTAAGTTGGGTTTCGTCGCCAGTCAAGAAGTATTCCTTTTGTATGTCGACGATGGCTTTCATCGTGATATAGAGCGTGTTCTGCCTTTGGTTGATGGCATCGATGAACCACTTGGCGGAATCAATCTTTTGCTTCACGAATTGCACGGCTTCCTGCTTGCCGCGGTTGTCCTTGCTGTTTGAAAAATCTTCCAGCATCTTCAGGTACGACTTACTGATGCGTAGTTCTGGAGCATTTCGGCCGTCTAACGACAATTCCACTTTGCCGTCTCTGACAAAGACGAAGAAGTCGGGTGTGATATAGTGAATGTTCTTTGTGTTGGAGCTGGAAGCGTCGGCAGGCTTAGGGTTGAGTTTGAGGATTTCATCCAGGGCGGCTTTCAAGTCGCGGTTACTGACTTCCAGTTTTTTAGCGATTTTATCATAGTGCTTCTTGGTGAACTCGTCGAAGAAATCCTTGACGATGGTCATGGAGAGTCTATAGTCTTTGTGGAAGGGATTGTCCTCCTGAAGGCGTTGTAGCTGTATGAGAAGGCATTCCTGCAAATCGCGTGCGGCGATACCTGGTGGGTCGAGTTGTTGCACAATGCGAAGCACCTCTGAAACTTCTTCTTCTGTCGTAGAGACGTTCATTGTGAAGAGCATGTCGTCAACTATGTTGACGACGGGACGGTTGAGATAGCCGTTATCGTCCAAATTACCTATGATGTATTGCCCGATTTCGAGTTGCTTCTCGGTTAGGTCGTGGTAGGCGAGCTGTTGGTTCAGGTAGTCTTGGAAGGTCTCTTCGTTGACAATGGGAGCTTCATATTCGTCATCATCACCGCTGTAGTTATTGGCTTGAAGCTTGTAGGAATAGTCTTCGAGGTCTTCTTCAGAGAGGTAGTCGTTGATGTCGAACTCGTCGTCTTTGCTGAAATCCACCTCTTCGTCGTTATAGTCGTCGTTCTCGCCGTTGTCGTCAGTTGGCTCGTCAACAGTTGGCTCGTTTTCGTCATAGTCGTTGTCGCGAACGTCTTCAAGGGCTGGGTTGATTTCCATCTCTTCCTTAATACGTTGTTCGAGTTCGATTAATGGCAGCTGCAGCAGCTTCATCAGCTGGATCTGCTGTGGCGACAGTTTCAGCTCCTGTCGCTGGGTTTGAGTCAATCGTTGGTTGTTCATTTTGTTGGACTTAGGACGTTGGACTTAGGACATGGGACTTAGGACGTTGGACTTAGGACGTTGGACTTTCGTCCTCCGTCTTTCGTCCTCTGTCCTCTGTCAATATAAACAGTTTTTCGGAGTTCTCGGGAACGGGATGACGTCACGGATGTTAGTCATGCCAGTGATGAAGAGTAGCAGACGCTCGAAGCCCAAGCCGTAGCCAGAATGCGGCACCGAGCCGAAGCGGCGGCTGTCGAGGTACCAGTTCATGGATTCTTCGGGGATACCAACTTCGTGCATGCGGTCAAGGATCTTATTAATATCGGTCTCACGCTCCGAGCCACCGATGATCTCGCCGATGCCGGGGAAGAGCACGTCCATGGCGCGGACGGTCTTGCCGTCTTCGTTCTGCTTCATGTAGAAAGCCTTGATTTCCTTCGGGTAGTCGGTCAGGATGACGGGCTTCTTGAAGTGCTTTTCGACGAGGTAACGCTCGTGCTCCGACTGCAGGTCAACGCCCCAGCCGTCAACGGGATATTGGAACTTACCCTTCTTGTTGTAGTTGGAGTTGCGCAGGATGTCGATGGCCTCGGTGTAGGTGAGGCGCACGAACTCATGCTCGAGCACAAAGTGCAGTTTGCTGATAAGCTCCATCGACTTGTCTTCTTCTTTCTTGCCCTTCTCTTCGTCTTGCAGGCGTTTGCTGAGGAACTGGAGGTCGTCCATATTGTTGTCCAAAGCATATTGGATCAAGTATTTCAGCATCTCCTCGGCGAGGTCCATGTTGTCGTTGATGTCGTAGAAAGCCATTTCCGGCTCAATCATCCAGAACTCGGCCAGGTGGCGTGTGGTGTTGGAGTTCTCTGCACGGAAGGTGGGGCCGAAGGTATAGATTTTGCCCAATGCCGTGGCAGCCAACTCGCCTTCTAGCTGGCCTGACACGGTGAGGTTGGTAGACCTGCCGAAGAAGTCTTGCTTGTAATCGACATTGCCTTGTTCGTCACGAGGCGGGTTGTTGAGGTCGAGGGTGGTCACTTGGAACATCTCGCCAGCACCTTCTGCGTCGGAGGCAGTGATTAATGGCGTGTGGATATTATAAAAGCCTCGCTCGGTGAAGAACTTGTGGATGGCGAACACCATGGCATGGCGCAGACGCATGACGGCGCCGAAGGTGTTGGTGCGGAAACGCAGGTGGGCGATGTCGCGCAGGAACTCCAACGAGTGTTTCTTGGGTTGCAACGGATATTCATCGGGGTTGGCGGGACCGAACAGGCCAATCTCCTTCACGGAGAGCTCCACGGCTTGTCCGCTGCCCATTGATGCGACCAAAACACCCTTGGCCCAAAGCGATGCACCAGCGTGCATTAAGGCCAAATTCTCTTCGGGGATGACATTCAGGTCGATGACCAATTGTAGGTTATTGATGGTTGAGCCGTCGTTGAGGGCGATGAAGGCCACGTTCTTGCTGCCGCGCTTGTTGCGCACCCAACCCATCACAGTGATCTCGTTGTCAGAGGCTTGCATCTGCAAGGCTTGCTTGATTTCAACTCTTTTCATATTATGATACTATTCTTTGTCGAGGGTTATAAATAATGTGCAAAGTTACAAAAAAATGCAATGCAGGTTTGAAAATGTTGTACTTTTGCAAACATTATGGCCAATACTTACACACAATTGTACACCCATATTGTTTTCCACACGAAAAGCACTGGTGTCGTCATGCGCGATGAGGATTTAAATCGTGTGTTTGAATATATAGGTGGCATTATCCGCAGAGAAGGCTCTATACCATTTGCTGTTGGTGGTGTTGCTGACCATATTCATATATTGACAACACTGTCGAAGACTGTCGCCATGTCGGATTTCGTTCGAGTTATTAAAGCGAAAAGTAGCAAATGGTTGAAAACTGTTGATGTGTATTATGAACCATTTCAATGGCAGGAAGGTTATGGTGCTTTTAGTGTTAGCCCGTCGTTGATGGCTCGTACCACCAAATACATCTTTGGGCAAGCAGAGCATCATAAGACCAAAACGTATCATGATGAATATTGCGAAACGTTGAAAGCGTATGGAATCGAGTATGACGAACGATATGCATTTGGGGATTGAGGAGACGGATTCCTGTCACCCCTCCGGGGTTCCGATGGAGTCGACGGTTTGTGGTCAGCAGGAGTTGCACAACCTGCTTAATGTCCTGCATCCCTACGGGATTGCGCAGAACCCCGTAGGGGTGACGGACATTAAGCAGGTGGATTCATCCCCTGCTCTCACAAACACCATCATCGCCGGTCCCTGTAGCGTAGAAAGCGAAGAACAGATCGTATCCACGGCGCAAGCCTTGGCACAAATCCCGGAGGTGAAGATGCTGCGCGGCGGCATCTGGAAGCCGCGCACTCGCCCTGATGCTTTTGAAGGCAGGGGAGAGCAAGGTCTTGTCTGGCTTCGTGAGGCGAAGCATGCGACGGGTTTGCCTATCGCCACCGAGGTAGCCACGCCCGAGCATGTCGAGTTGGCGTTGAAATACGAAGTCGATGTCTTGTGGATAGGTGCCCGCACTGTGGTCAACCCCTTCTCAGTGCAGCAGTTGGCCGATGCCTTGAAGGGTGTCGACATCCCCGTGTTCATCAAAAACCCCGTTTCGCCTGACTTGAATCTCTGGTTGGGCGCATTTGAGCGCTTCCTAAAGGCTGGCTTGACCCAACTAGCAGCCATCCATCGTGGCTTTGCATATTATAAAGAAACACCTTACCGTAATTTCCCCATGTGGGAAATTCCCATTGAGTTGACCCAACGTTTGAACGTTCCGCTCATCACCGATGTGAGTCACATCTGCGGCAATCGTGAATTGCTGCAGGCCACTGCACAAAAGGCACTCGACCTTGCCACCGATGGGCTGATGCTAGAATGCCATATTAATCCAGATGCAGCCTTGACCGATGGCAAACAACAAATCACACCTGATGAATTGAAGCTGTTACTGGCTAACTTGACTTTCCGCTCTAGGCAATCGGGCGATGTAGAGCGCGACCTCGCTGGTCTGCGTGGCGAAATAGATGACATCGATAGCGAACTGTTGCAGCTACTGGCACGCCGTATGGAAGTGAGTGAACAGATTGGCGAATACAAGAAGCGTAACAATGTCACAGTGGTGCAGATGGATCGTTGGAAGAAGATTCTAGCCGACCATATTGCTACAGGTGAGGAAATGGGCTTGTCAGCCGTATTAATTAATAAGGTATTTGATGCCGTTCATCAGGCTTCCATTGAACGACAAGGCCGTGTTATGGGAAACGAAGATTAATCCCCTTAGTTCGTAATAGTGAGTTTGCTACCGTCAAAGGTGGTGTGATATTGAATTAGCGGATACACCACTGTGCCGTCGGTGGGGAAGTTGGGAACCATGTCGGGTTCCCTGATGATGATTTGTCCGTTGAGAATGTTGTAAAAAGCGTTATTACAACGGTCGACGACAAAGGGGAAATCAACTACAAGTCGGGTAGTGTTGCCGTGGCTGTCGGTGCAGGCATCTGGCTCGTTAGGCGGCATACGGTCGTAGGCCAAAAACTCTGTGTCGTTCATGCGGTAGACAATGATGCCTCGGCTGGTGCTTTCCACATCTGTCGTGATGTAGAGCCAACCACTGATGAAGTTCAGCTCTTGATATTGAAGAGTATTGGGGTAAATCGTGATAGGTGTAGGGAGAATAGGTCGGTTAGGATTCTGCGGGATGGGTGTGCATCCATGGAGAAAGGGCAGAAGAACCATTAATATTAATAGGTGTATTGTCGCGTTTTTCATGACGACAAAGAAACGCTTTTTTTCTCAAAATAGTACAGTTTTGGTGAAAAATGTTACATTTGCAACCTAAATAAGTATCCCATGAAGAAGCGAATCAGCATCATTGCATGTTTGTTGGCTCTTGTCCTTCTTTTTGGTTCATGTGCCTCCTCACGGTCACGAGCTATTCGAAAGGCAGAGAGGCAGCTTGAGCAGCAAGAAAAGCAATCCAAGAAGCAATATGATAAGGCCAAGACGACCCACTATAACCGTCAAGCCAAGAAAACTAAACGGATGATCCAGAAAGACAAACGCCGGGCCGAACGTATGCGACGTAGAAAGCGCAGCAACCCGTTCTTTTCTTCCTCAAATGAGCGAGAAATTGGTATAGAAGCTAAAAATCGCGTTTGAAGCGGTAAAAATTCTTATTGAAGTGTATTTTTACAAATGACTGAAAATCAAAAAAATAAACAAATGAAGCAAAAGTTTGCGAAGAAAAAAATGCAAAAAACGAATATTTTTCTTGCGTACTTTCAAATAAGGTTGTAATTTTGACGACTTTTAATGCACTCTTATGCACCAAACAAAGTAGTATTACATAAAATTACAAGGTATGTTTAAAAATTTACTAATGACCCTTGCCATCGTTCTGGTCACCTGCACGATGACCATGGCACAAGCGCAAGGAAGACTCAAAGGCAAGATTACCGATGACACAGGAGAAACGGTACCATTTGCAAACGTCATTGTTGAAAAAGGCGGAACGCAAGTGGGAGGTACTTCTTCTGACTTTGACGGTAATTATGACATCAACCCGATTCCTCCGGGAACGTACACCTTGAAGGCAAGCTGTATTGGCTACAATGCCTATGTTGTCAACAACATTGTCATTCCGGCCAACAAGATTACCTTCTACGACATCAAGATGGCCAGTGGCGCTATCAACATTGGTGAAGTCACGGTTGTCGACTATGAGATTCCTTTGATTTCAAAGGACAACACTACGCAAGGTGCCTCCATTACCTCTGAGGAAATCGCCAAACTGCCTGTGCGTTCGGCAGAAGGCGTTGCCGCCAGCGTTGGTGGTGTGTTCTCCTCTGACGGTGAGGTCGGCTCCATCCGTGGTTCCCGTGAAGGTGCTGTCTACTACATCGACGGTGTGAAAGTCATCGGTAGCACCAGCGTGCCTCAGAGCGCCATCGACCAGGTCGATGTCATCTTGGGCGGTACGCCTGCTATGTATGGTGACGCCATGGGCGGTATCATCAACATGACCACCAAGGGCCCCAGCCGTACTTGGGGTGGCGGTATCGAAGCCGAGTATTCGGTTGACGGTTACGGCCATGGCCGCTTGGGTGGTAGCTTGCAAGGACCGCTGATCAAGAGCAAGAAGAACGACCAGGAAGCACTCCTCGGTTTCTTCCTCGCTTTTGATATCACGCACAACAAGTATGGCTACAGCTCCGCTACTGGTTATTGGCGTGCTAAAGACGAGTACATGGACAAGATCAGGACCAATCCTTTGACCATCGGCATCGGTACTAACGCTACCGCTGCTTACACGCATAAGGATGACTTGTATCACACTCGTTTCCTCAATAACTCGACCAACCAGAGTGTTAACTTGACTGGTAAGATTGACGTTCGTACGGGTAAGACCACCAACCTTACACTCGGTGGTTCGATGGTCTTGTCTGGTGGTCATTATCCTGGTGGCCGCAGCCAGTACTACTTCAATACCGACAAGAACTATCTGGCCAAGTCGGGCACCTATCGTGGCTATATCCGCTTCACTCAGCGTTTCCAAAGCGATCCCAACAGCACTTCGTTGGTCTCCAACGTGTACTACAGCATCCAGGCTGACTATTCGCGCTACACCAGCGAATCGGGCGACCCCGACTTGTGGAACAATATTTTCGCATATGGTAACTTGGGTAAGTTCACCACCTACAGAGCTCCTAACTTCTCTTTCCAGAGCTCGGCTATCGATTCGGTACTGGTCAACGGTGAATACAAAAACCTTAGCAATGTCTTCGTGTTGAATAACTACTACGACACATTGGTGACATTCAGACCTTCCAACTTCAATCCTGATCTGGCTACCTATGCTAACAACTATTTCGACTTGTATAAGGATTACGGCGCCGAGGGTTATTACAATAACCTCTCCAACATTATCCTGAACAATGGTCTGATTAATGGCATGTCCCCCAATTATGTGTATGGCTTATATGCAGTGCCGGGCACCATCCAAGATTCATACGGCAAGGCTGTCAATGACCAGATTGCCTTGAACGTCAATGGTTCTATGACCTTGGGTAGAGGCGACAACTCTCACGATATTAAGTTGGGCTTCCAATACGAGCAACAAAACAACTCGCAGATGTCGTACAGCTCTAATTACTGGACGTTGATGCGCGATATGACCAACTTCCATATCAGAGAGCTTGATATGGCACATCCATACGCAAATGCTTTCGACGGCCACGCCGATACGGTGCTGTTCCACAGACTGTATGACGAAACCACCCAATACACTTTTGACGCTCGTCTGCGTCAAGCTATGGGCCTGCCGGTTGAAGGTACGGAGTGGATCCTTATCGATACATACGATTTTGACAACAATACCATTAAGTATTATGATGAAAACGGTAAGCTGAAAACTGGTAAGGTTGAAGGCGGCCTCGACATGAGCATGTTCGGCGCCGATGAACTGACCCGTGACGGCAACTTCTCGGTTTACTATTATGGTTACAGCTATGATGGCCATACCAAGTATGCATTGACCGAACGTCCCTCGCTCGCCGATTTCTTCAATAAGACTGACGATGAAGGCGTGTTCACTCGTCCGATTGGTGCCCAACAACCTATCTACATGGCTGGTTATATCCAAGACAAGTTCGCTTTCAAAGACCTGATCTTTAACATTGGTGTCCGTGTCGACCGTTTCGATGCCAACCAACAAGTATTGAAAGATCCTTATGTATTGTACGACTATAATACCGTTGGCGATTTGATCCAGAATGGCAGACAGATTCAACTCGACGACCTCTCGTGGGTTGAAGTGCCTGACAATATCGGCAACGACTACGCTGTTTACGTTAACAAGCTGGCTGAAAAGACCGCCATTGTCGGTTATCGTAAAGGTAATACTTGGTACAACGATTTAGGTGTTGAAATCGCCAACCCCGATGTCCTCGATATGGGTACAGGTGTCACACCTTGGATTAAGGACAAATATATTGAAAAAGAGAAGCAAGTTGTTGATGTCAACTCCTTCAAGGACTACGATCCCGCTTGGAGCATCATGCCTCGTATTTCCTTCTCCTTCCCGATTTCCGATGAAGCTTTGTTCTTCGCTCACTACGATGTGTTGACCCAGCGTCCTACCAGTGCCTACTACTGCAGCCCGCTGTACTACTACCGCTTCACCGACCTTTCGGGTACGATTGCTAATCCCAACCTGAAGCCTTCGCAGACGATTGAGTACGAACTCGGTTTCACTCAGAAAGTGACCAATACTTCGTCAATGACGATTTCGGCTTACTACCACGAGTTGCGTAACATGATTCAGATGTACCGTTTCAACGGTGCTTTCCCCAAGGCTTACAACTCCTATAGCAACCTTGACTTTGGTACTGTTAAGGGTTTGACCGCCAGCTACGATTTGCGTCGTACCAAGAACGCTCGTATCCGTGCCAGCTACACCTTGCAGTTCGCCGACATGACCGGTTCTTCGACCTCCACTGCTGCAGCTCTGATTGCTGCTGGTGTACCTAACTTGAGGTCCACCTTCCCGACCAACGCTGACCGTCGTCACAGCTTCAACCTGACGCTCGACTATCGTTACTCAGAAGGTAAGAACTATGACGGTCCTACCATCAAGGGTGTGCAATTCTTGTCCAACACTGGTTTCGCCCTGCAAGTCAACGGTGGTTCGGGTACGCCCTTCACCGCTGCTCGTAACGTGTCGTCACCCATCTCTGGCGGTAACTCCCTGCTTCAAGGTACCTACAATGGTTCACGTATTCCTGCTTCGTTCCGTTTCGACCTCCGTGTCGACAAGGACTTCGGTTTCACCATGGGTGGAAAGAAGGAAGGCTCGAAAGGCCGCGACGCTTTCGTGAATGTGTATCTGCAAGTACTGAACCTGCTCAACTCGAAGAACATCGTTGGTGTGTATAACGCTACTGGTAACCCCGATGACGATGGTTACCTCTCGGCACCTCAATGGGCTAATGAAATCAACGCTCAGATTGACCCGCAGGCTTACATCCAAATGTATGAACTGTATGTCAACAGCGGCGGTAACTACTCTATGCCTCGTCACATTAGAGTTGGTATGAGCTTCAATTTCTAATAGGAGAGAATATTCATAACGAAAAATTACAAGTATTATGAAGAATATATTTCGATTTTTGTTAGCGACCCTGCTCATCGCAGGCGCTGTGACTCCAGGAAAGGCTGAGATGTACAAGTATGAGCAGAATGGCAGCAAAGGCCAACGTGCTCAGACCGCAGCTGGATGTACACCTTCGTCAGCTTTCGAATGGCTTGACATCAACAATGTCAGAACCCGTATCAATGCGGGTGGTGACATGTGGTGGGACCTTCCTTCTGGAACGGGTTCCAAGTACTTCATTCCTGCCAACGGTTCGGCTACTTCACTGTTCGCTGGCTCCCTTTGGATCGCTGGTGTTGACGTCAACAACCAGTTGAAGTGTGCCGCTCTGCGTTTCCGTCAGGTTGGTAACGACTACTACACCGGCCCTCTGACTGTTGACGGTAAGGCCTCCATCACACCTGAAACTTGTGCTAAGTGGGATAAAATCTTTAAGATTACCCGCGCTGAGGTGGATGAGTTCCTTACCAATTTCCAGGCCGGTAATACTGAAGAAATCCCCTCCATCATCGCTAACTGGCCGGCCATCCGTGCCACCGACGACCCGGAAGGCATTGCCTATTATCTGGCTCCTTTCTACGATGCTGACGGCGATGGTGACTATAACCCTACCAATGGTGACTATCCTTACTATGACATCACCAATGAACTCTGCCACACTAAGATTCCGACCATGGAGGAAGAGAGATTTGGAACCATGCACGGCTCCATCCTTGCCGACCAGGTGCTGAAGGGTGACCAAACCCTGTGGTGGATTTTTAACGATAAAGGTGCTGCCCACACTGAGTCGCTCGGTCAAGCTATCGGTATCGAAGTCCGTGCCCAAGCTTTCGCTTTTGCCACGAACGACGAAATCAACAACATGACTTTCTACAGCTATGAAATTATCAACCGTTCCACCTATACTTTGACGGGTACTTACTTCTCGCCTTGGACTGACGTTGACCTTGGTTATGGTTGGGACGACTATGTAGGTTGCGACGTCGGCCGTGGTCTCGGTTATGGTTATAATGGTACGGCTGTCGACGGTAGCGGTGAACCTGAAGCTTATGGTTCACAGCCTCCTGCGTTGGGTATCGACTTCTTCCAAGGACCTTATATGGATCCTGACGGTATTGATAACCCCAAATTTGCCTTCCAACAGATTTTCGATCACGTTGACCCCGTCACCGGCGACTCCATCTTTGTCAACGATTCAACTACTGCCGTGCAGATGGTGGATGAGAGTATCAATGGTGTGAACTTCGGTAACGGTATCATCGACGATGAACGTTTCGGTATGCGCCGTTTCGTGTATCACAACAACAGTTCTGCCGATAACGGTGACCCGACCAATGCTCCTCAATACTATAACTACTTGCGTGGTATCTGGAAGAACGGCGCCAAGATGCGTTATGGCGGCGATGCCTTCTCGAGTAGCGACGTTGTTGGCCCTGAATGCGACTTCATGTTCCCTGGCGATTCCGACCCGTGGAACTGGGGTACCGGTGGTAACAAGCCGAACGGTGGCTTCAACGAGAATGGAAAGTACTGGTCAGAAGAGCAGTGCGGTAATGCACCTAACGACCGTCGTTTCATGCAGTCGGCAGGCCCCTTCACCTTGGAGCCCGGTGCTGTTAACTACATTACATTCGGTGTGCCGTGGGCACGTGCTACCTCTGGTGGTGCCTGGGCTTCTGTTGAACTGCTGCGTGTGGTCGACGACAAGTGCCAAGCCTTGTTCGACAACTGCTTCAAGGTTATCGACGGTCCTAGCGCTCCCGATTTGACCATCCGCGAACTCGACCAAAAGCTTATCATCTATCTGTCGAATGCGACGCTTTCCAATAACTACAAGGAAGGCTATGTAGAGCTTGATCCCGAAATCCCGACTGGAAGAATTGAGACTAACACTTTTAGAGATACTACGTGGAATATCAGCGCAGAAGGTGATACCCTTGGTTTTGAAGTTAATGAACATAAAGAAGATACCGTTTATGTCTACGATAGATATTATCGTTTTGAAGGTTACAAAGTGTATCAGTTAGCCAACGCTGAAGTGGGTGCCGATGAACTGAGCAACAACGACAAAGCTCGTTTGGTGTTCCAGTGCGACGTTCGCAACAACGTGGGTCGTCTGCTTAACTATGAATTCGACGAGTCGTTGCAAGCCAATGTGCCGAGCCTGAAGGTGAATGGTGGCGATGCCGGTATCACCCACAGCTTCGTACTTACTGAAGACGAGTTCTCGACAAGCGATAACCCGACTTTGGTTAACCACTCGCCTTATTATTTCACGGCAGTGGCTTATGCCTATAACAACTACTTGACCTATAATCAGGACGATGCTCTTGGTCTGCAAGGACAAAAGAAGCCTTACCTTGAAGGTAGAAAGAACATTCAAGTGTATACCGCAGTTCCTCATAAGACCATTAATGGTACTATCTTGCAAGCTCAATATGGCGACAGCCCAGCTGTGACACGTGTTGTTGGCGTTGGTAACGGTTTCAACGAGCTTGAGCTTGATGAAAAAACTGTTGATGAGATTTTGTTCGATGGCGATCATCATGCTAAAATGGCTTCGGAAACCAACCGTTTTGGTAGCCCCGACTATCCTGTCAGCTACCATCCTACCTATAAGGCAGGCTATGGTCCTATCAGTGTGAAGATCATTGACCCGTTGAATGTGAAGTCTCACGACTATGAATTGGTGTTTGATGACATGTTCGAGAAATACACCCACAATGTCACTAAAGACCCTGACATCCGTGGTGACTCGGCTGCTCGTATGGTCAACAACTGGTATTTGGTTGACTTGACAGACATGGATACACTCTATAGCGACACCACTACCGTTTATGAAAACGAACAGATGTTCCTTGAACGTGGTATTTCCATCAATGTTAGCCAGGTCTATCCATTTGGACGTGTTTGGGTTGGTAAGTATTATGAAGATAAAAACGATGGTGGCGACAAGTGGCATGACTACTACACCGTTATTGCCAAGGAAAATGGCGTCATCGGGTCGTCTATCGAATATACTGATCCGAGTAACCAATGGATGAGTGCTATCCGCGACATTGATGTGCCCAGTTCGTTCTTGAACTGGATTCGTTCTGGTACGTATGTTGATATGGACAATGCAGCTAATAACGACTACCAGATGTCGTCGGCTCAGTATAGTGCCAAGGGCGCAAGTAAGCCTTGGGACCCGAATGAGAACTGGGAGAAGATTGCTAACCGTTCATGGGCACCGCCTTTGTTGGCCCTTGAATCAGGTAGAGGTGGTAAGACCAATCCTGGTCCAGTGTATCTGAGCTCACGTCTTAACAACAATTTTGTGTTGACTAGTAGTGTTGACATTGTGTTTACTTCCGATAAGAGCAAGTGGACCCGTTGCCCAGTCCTTGAGATGGGTATGGACAATAAGCTCAATGAAAACGGCGTTTCACGCTTCTATCTCCGTAAGCACGCTTCGGTTGATAAGGACGGCAATCCTTATATGATTAAGGACGAAGCCAACCAAGACATCCAGTTCAACCTTTGGAAGCAGGCCAATGAAGCACAATATATGAGTGCCAATGAGGATGATCCTAACTACATTGCCCCGCAAGGTATGGGTTGGTTCCCTGGTTATGTTATTGATGTTGAAAGTGGCATGCGCTTGAACGTGGCCTTCGGTGAAGACTCATACTTGGAAGACATGGGTGGTCGTGATATGCTCTTCAATCCTGCCAAAGTTCAGAAGACTACGGCTGAAGATGTTTCGGGATTGATGCAAGAACATGATCCTGCCATCTTCCGTGGAGCTGACCTCGAACCTGTTTTTGGTGGTAAGCACTTCGTTTACATCTGGCGCTGCGATTCTCTCGAATTGCCTCAATCAGTTCTCAACAATATCGATGAACTTAAGAACTTCGGTTATGATGGTGGTAAGTTGCTGTTCCAGTCGTTGCACACCATCCAAAACATGAGAGAAAGCTTCGCTGACGTCGTTAACCAGAAGTTCTTCGGTTTGGTGATGTGGATTGGTATGCCGATGGGTATCGAAGGCATGGAATGGCTGCCTGAAGGCAACGATTGCCGTGTGCGTATCCGTCTGGCCAGACCTTACACACCTGGTTATGGCTATCCGTTGCAGGTTGAAAACCATGAACTGACGAAACGTGGCATGAATCCAAGGTACACCTTCTCCATTGATGGTTGGGATCCCGTCATAAACGATGAAGCAAAGAGCGATGAAGACCTGAACCTCATCACGGTGGTGCCAAATCCTTACTATGCTTACAATACATACGAAGGTAATGCGTTGACCAACAAGGTGAAGATCATCAACCTGCCCAACCAGTGTATCGTATCTATCTATACCTTGAGTGGCACTAAGGTGCGTCAGTTCCGTAAGGATAATGAAGAGCCTAGTATCGAATGGGACCTCACGAACTTTGCCAATACGCCTGTGGCTAGCGGTTTCTACTTGATCCATGTCAAGGATTTGACCAGCGGTGGCGAGCGTACCATCAAGTTCTTCGGTGCCATGCGTCAAGTTGACCTGAACACATTCTAATCAAATGTAATTGCTAACCGTAAATAACTTATCATCATGAAGAAATCATTTAGATATATCGTCTTGAGCTTCGTAATCCTAATGGGATTAAGTGCTCCTCAAGCATTTGCAGGAAATAAAGACCGTTCAGGCCAAGCTGGCGCTTCAGAGCTGATGATTAATCCCTGGGCCGCTTCGTCGGGCTGGGGCAATGCAGGCATGTCGTTCATTCATGGCGTTGAAGCCATCTATGGCAATGTGGCCGGCATCAGCTCATGCCGCACCCTGGATATTGACTTTAGCCACACTTGGTGGCTGCAGGGCGTAGGCAACGACACCCGTATTTCTTCATTCGGCTTCTTAGCCCGTGTGGGAGAATCGAGCGTGTTGGGCCTGTCGTTCATGTCGTTCAGCATCGGTGAGATTCCGATTACTACTGTCGGAAACCCTGACCCGAACACTTTGGGTACCTATAAACCCAATCTGATGAACATCAACCTATCCTTTGCCAAAGCTTTCTCCAACAGCATCAGCGGTGGTGTCAATTTGAAGATCATCAGCGAGTCCATCAAGGATATGGATGGTGTTGGTGTGGCTTTGGATGCTGGTATCCAGTATGTCACTGGTCCTTTCGACAACATCCACTTCGGTATCACGCTGAAGAACATCGGACCCACCATGAAGTTCTCTGGAGACGGTCTCTCACTGAAGGTGTTCATGGACAATACTAGCAATCAGCAGTTCACCATGGTGCAACGTGCCGATGACTTCGAATTGCCCACCCAATTGAGCATCTCAGCCGCATACGACTTCCTGTTTGCCGAAACCAACAGAATTACCTTGGCTGGCAACTTTGTCTCCAACTCCTTCACCAACGACCAATTTATCGTTGGTATGGAATATGGCTGGAAAGAGATGTTCATGATTCGTGCTGGTTATACCTACGAAAACGGCATTTGGTCGAAGGAAGGCATCCTTTTAGACGATGGTTGCATGAACATTAACCGCGGCCTCAGCGCTGGCCTGTCCATCGATGTGCCGGTCTCAAAGAAGGAAGACGCCATGCGTTTTGCAGTGGATTATTCCTACAGAGATACCTACACTTACGGTGGTACCCACAGCGTGGGCTTGAGAATTATTTTCTAAAACTGGTCATAGTTTAAGAAATAATTTGTATTTTTGCAGTCGCAAACCAAAAGAAGACCCTTATTTCGGTAAGGGTCTCTTTTTTGCAACCTGATTAGAATAATTATTAAACACTAACCATGTCAGAAATCAAATACTTTACCCCAGAAGGGTTACAGAAGCTCAAGGACGAACTCGACGACCTGATTCTTCGCGAACGTCCTCGCATCGTGCAAGCCATCCAGGAAGCACGCGACAAAGGCGACCTCTCTGAGAATGCCGAATACGATGCCGCCAAAGAGGCCCAAGGCCTACTTGAAGCCAAAATCGCCGAACTGCAAGACCTTATCTTTAATGCTCGTATTCTCGACGAGTCGAAGATGGATAATTCGAAGGTGTTGCTCTATTCGACGGTGAAAATTAAAAACACCAAATCGGGTATGATGATGACCTATGCTATCGTGCCCGAGAAGGAAGCCAATTTCAAGGAAGGCAAGCTCTCCATCAACTCGCCCATTGGCCAAGGCCTGTTGGGCAAGCAGGTAGGCGAAGTGGCCGAGATTCAAGTGCCCGCCGGTAAAGTGCAGTTCGAAATCATTGAAATCACCCGCTAAACACCTAGGACTATGGCTACCATCTTCTCGAGAATTATCCAAGGCGAAATACCTTGCTATAAGATTGCCGAAGACGAGCATTTCTTTGCTTTCATGGACATCAACCCCGTGGCAGTGGGTCATACTTTAGTGGTGCCAAAACACGAGGATGACTACATCTTCAACCTCGATGACGACGAAATCGGCGCCATGATGGTCTTTGCAAAAAAAGTGGCTAAGGCTATTGAGAAGGCTGTGCCATGCAAACGCATCGGCGTGGCCGTCATCGGCTTGGAGGTGCCACATGCCCACATTCACCTCATCCCCATCACCAAAGAGGGCGACATGGACTTCAAGAAGGAACATGTCCACATGGGCGACGAGGAGTTCCGTGAGGTGCAGAAGCGTATCGTGGCTAACCTGTAAGGTGATTCAACATTTCTGATTTGTAGAGACGGTGCATGCACCGTCTCTACATTTTTTATTACCTTTGCGCCAAATAATAACACAATGAAAAGAATCACCTTATTAATACTGGCGCTTTGCCTGACAGCAAGTCTCTTTGCCCAGGATTTTGACCTGCCTTGCGGCAATCTCAACTACAAGCCCCAGGTGCAGACCGTGCTGCTTTATGCCGACGACAACCAGCTGAACGACCCTATCATCCCGCTTGAGGATATGATAGGTCGGCTCACCCTTTCGTTCGACGTCATCGATGGTGAGGGTGAGGTGCTCAACTACACCTTCATCCATTGTAGCCACGACTGGCAGCCCACCGATATCCAACGCATGCAATATGCGTCGGGTTTTGAGTCGGATCGTTTGGACGATTATGCCTTCTCACGCAACACACTGATTGATTATGTCAACTACCAACTCAAGTTTCCTACAGAGGACATGTCACCACTTATCTCAGGTAATTACCTGCTCGTTGTTTATGGCGACGACATGAACGACCTCTATTTTACCCGCCGTTTCATGGTGGTCGACGAGAAGGCCCATGTGGGTGCTACCGTGCCGCGCTATCCCGACGACCTTGAACTCACCGATACACACCAGCAACTCAATGTCAAGGTGAACCTGAACAATTATCTTACGGGCAACACCCAGCAATACTGTTTCTTGACCATTCGTCAGAATGGGCGCTGGGACAATGCTGCTGAGGGTTTGAAGCCCACATACGTCTATCCCGACTACATTTCCTTTGAACATCATCCACAGACCGTGTTTCAAGCGACCAATCAATACAGACGTTTCAACACCAGTAACTTCTACTTCCAATCGGAGAACCTGGCCCATATCCGTCAGACTGACGAGAGTTATGAGATTGACATTGCCACCTGCGAGTCGCGGGCGAGGTTGGCCTACACTTCCTACGAGGACATCCATGGAGAGAAGTTCATTTACGTTGAAAACGATAATCTCGACAACAATACCGAAGCCGACTATTGCCGCGTCAACTTCTTCTATAAGTGTGAAGCCCCGCTGACCCATGAAGACGTCTATATCATGGGAGCCCTTAACGACTGGTGCTTCAACGAGAGCAACAAGATGACCTACGACTACCGCCTACATGGCTACACCTGCTCGATGGTGCTCAAACAGGGCTACTACAACTTCATGTTCGTCACCCTCGACCGCCAAACCTACGAAATCACGACCGACCTTACGGCAGGCAATCACTGGGAGACCAACAATGTCTACAAGCTGTATTTCTACTTCTACAACACCCTAAAGGGCTATGACGAGCTGGTCGGCTATTCCACAGTGAATTCGCATTAATCTTGTCGTCGCTTCGCGTCATTGACTCCGTCGAATATATGATTTGCGAAGCACGAAGCAATCCAGACATGAATCTTTCAACTTCCGATAGAATAACCCTTTTTGCCGAAATTCTCCTGCCCATTCCGGTACCCGGCACCTTCACCTATCGTGTGCCATACGCATTGAACGACCAAGTACGTGTGGGCCAACGGGCAGTGGTGCAGTTTGGCAAGAGCAAGATTCTTTCGGGACTCATTGTAGGGCTCACCGAACAGGTGCCCTCGGTAGAAGCCAAGTTTCTTACCGACTTGCTCGACGACCAGCCGATGGTCAACGAGAAGCAACTGAAGTTTTGGGACTGGGTGAAGACCTATTACATGTGCCATCCTGGCGAGGTGATGCAGGCTGCACTACCTTCTGCCTTGAAGCTGAGCAGCGAGACCACCGTGGCTCTCTCGCCCGACTATGTGCTCGACTCCGTGACTTTGAACGACTTCGAATACCTCATTGTGGAAGCCCTGCAAATCAAACCGAAAATCACTATCAGCGAGGTGAGCAAGATCATCGGTTTCAAGAAAGTGATGCCCCTCGTGCACAGCATGATGGAGAAAGGCATCCTTGTGATGGAGGAGGAGCTGAACGAGAAATACAAGGCAAAATACGAACGTTTTGTGCGGCTTGCGGCTGAATACCGAGAGGAGGCCAAAGTCCACGAATTGATGGACAACCTCACCAAGCGCGCCTACAAGCAGCTAGAGGTGCTTTTGGCTTTCATCACCCTTGGCGGCGATGCCGACAACGACGTGATGGCCAAGACCTTGCTGCAAAAGGCCAATGCCAACTCCACCATACTGAAAAACATGGCCGAAAAGGGCATTTTCGAGGTCTACGAGCGCAAGGTTAGCCGGCTCAAGGAATTCAAGGTGCAGACCGACGTTGACAGCATACAGCTCACCGAAGCACAGCAGAAGGCATACGAGGGCATCAAGGCTGGTTTTGGCGAGAACAAACCCGTCTTGCTGCACGGCGTGACCTCGAGTGGTAAGACCGAGATTTACATCAAGCTCATCAAGGAAGCCGTCGACCGCGGAAAACAGGTGCTGTACTTGCTGCCTGAGATTGCCCTCACGGCGCAAATCATCAACCGCCTGAAAGCGTTTTTTGGCGATAAGCTTGGCGTGTACCATTCGCGTTATGGTAACAACGAGAGGGTAGAGGTGTGGGAGCAGGTGCGCGACTTCGGTCAGACGCAATCCCCTAAACACCAAATCATTATTGGTTCGCGCTCGGCCATCTTCTTGCCATATTCCGACATTGGCCTCATCATCGTAGACGAGGAACACGACAGCAGCTTCAAGCAGATTGACCCGGCGCCGCGTTACAATGCCCGCGATGCTGCCATCGTCCTGGCAGCCATGCACAAGGCCAACGTCCTGTTGGGCTCGGCCACACCATCCTACGAAAGCTATTACAACGCCTTGAACGGTCGTTTCCATCTTGTGGAAATCACCGAGCGTTATGGCGGTGTTCAGATGCCTGAGATCATCCTCAGCGACATGCGTGTGGAGCGTCGGCGCAAGACCATGAAGGCCGACTTCGGCAGCACCCTTTTGGATGCCATGAAAGAGACCCTGGAAGAGCACAACCAGACCATTTTGTTCCAAAATCGACGTGGCTTCTCGCTGCGCTTGGAGTGTGAGGACTGCCATCATGTGCCCCAGTGCATCAATTGCGACGTGAGTCTTATCTACCACAAGAGTCAGAACGTATTGCGTTGCCATTATTGTGGCTACACGGCCAGTGTGCCGAGCGAGTGCCCCGTTTGTCACAGCCCCAACATCCGCATGCATGGCTTTGGGACGGAAAAGATTGAGGAGGATTTGAGCCTTGTCATGCCCGAGGCTAAGGTGGCCCGTCTCGACCTCGACACAACCCGCTCAAAAAACGACTATCAGAGCATCCTTGAGGCCTTCCAGGACCATGAGACCAACATCCTCGTGGGCACACAGATGGTCACCAAAGGCTTGGACTTCGACTCGGTGAAGGTGGTGGGCATCCTCAATGCGGACAACATGCTTTCCTTCCCCGACTTTCGTGCTCATGAGCGCAGCTTCCAGTTGATGGCCCAGGTGGCGGGTAGGGCAGGGCGCAAGGGCAAGCAGGGCAAAGTCATCATCCAGACTTACGAGCCGGCGCATCCCGTGTTGCAAGACGTGTTGCGCAACGACTTCAGAGGACTCTACGACAAGCAGATGGTCATTCGCCGCCAGTTCGGCTATCCGCCGTTTTATCGTCTCATTCTCATTCGTTTGAAACACAAAGACTACCAGAAACTCAATCCCGCAGCAGCGGAGTTGGCCGCTATGCTTCGACCCATCTTCAAACAGGATCTCCTTGGGCCAGAGTATCCTGTGGTTTCAAGAGTCAAGAATCTGTATATCAAGCAGATGATGGTGAAGTTTAGGCGCGACTACAACACCCAAAAGGTGAAGGAATTGATCGCAGAGCAGATTCGTTTGTTCCAACAGAATTCTGATTACAAGTCGGTGCAGGTACAGGTAGATGTTGATCCGATGTAGGGCTGGGTGTAGGCTGTCACACTGTGGCAGCCGATTTGTAGTGTAGCTGTATCTGTCGCCCCTACGGGGCTAATCGGTATTCTATTCGTTATGTAGCAGGCGTTTACACCGCCTGCTTATTATCTGTCGCCCCTACGGGGCTGTTCCTGAAAATAATCCCCAAATTCCAAACGCTAATTGCTTGAAAATGCCTATTTTTGCAGTTTTCTAAAACGAGCTAACAAATCCCTTCTATGAAAAGACAACTCCTTGTATTACTAGCACTTCTATTCAGTCTTCCGTACACATACGCTATCACTGTTAAAGGCCGTGTTATTGACAGTTCGACTGGCCATCCCATGGAATACGCCACGGTGCGGGCTTGCACCTTACCCGACAAGACCTTCGTGTCGGGCTGCGTTACCGATCCCTCGGGACATTTCACCATGGAACTCGAGAAAGGCCGCTATGAGCTTGAGGTGCAATATATGGGATTTATCACTTCCTATAAAACCGTCAACCTCGACGGCTCAAAAAGCACGGTCGACATGGGTAAGATTAATCTCTCGCCTGACAGCCGCATGCTGAATGAAGTCAACGTGGTGGCCGAGAAGAGCACCTACGAGATGACCTTGGATAAGCACGTGTTCAACGTGGGCAAGGACGTGGCTAACACTGCTGGCAATGCCATTGAAGTGCTGGAGAACATCCCCGCCGTGTCGGTCGACGTGGAAGGTAATGTAAGTTTACGCGGTGATGACGGCGTACGCATCCTCATCGACGGCAAGGAGTCGGGCCTCTCAGGCATGAGCACGCAAGATGCCTTGCGCACCTTGCAGGGCGACATGATTGAACACATTGAGGTCATCACCAACCCTTCGGTACGCTACGATGCCGAAGGCTCGGCAGGTATCATCAACATCATCTTGAAGAAGGACAAGCGCCAAGGCTTCAACGGCGCGGTCAACATTAGAGGGGGTTATCCTTGGATGTATGGCGCCAGCCTTTCGGGCAACTACCGCCTGAAACGTTGGAACTTCTTCGGTAGTTATGGCTTCAACAACCGTCGCAATATTGGCGGCGGTGTCAATAAGACCAAGCGCTTCAGTGATATCATCGATGGCGACACCCTCTTCACCCAACTCACCGACCAGACCACCGAGCGTAGGATGAATCGTATGGGCCACAACGTGCGTGTGGGCGCAGATTACTATATCACGGACCGCGACATCGTGAGTGCCGCATTCGTCTACCGTTACGGCAAACTGGAGACGCATCCCGTGGTGCGTTATTCCGATGAGTATCCGGTTTGGGACTCCGCTTCGTATGATGTGCGTGCCGAGGACTATTGGGAGTATGACCCGATGTATGAAGTCACCCTTGACTACGACAAAACCTTTGAACGCAAAGGCCGCAGCCTGAAGGCCAACATGCGTTTCTTCACCAATACCGAGAATGCGGGCTCCGACATCAACGAGTCTCTCTATCCTAATGCGGATGCACAGCAGGCTTTATGGACCATCTATCAGAAGACGGGCAATGACCAACGCATGCGTAACCTGCAGGCCAGCATCGACTATGTGCATCCTTTCCTCACCAAGGCGCAGTGGGAGATTGGCGGCAAATACACCAACCGCAACATCCTGAGCAACGATAGCGTTTGGCAAAAGAATGGCGGCATTTGGGATCCTTTGTCCAACTATTGCTACGACTACGAATACAGCGAACAGGTGGCTGCTTTGTACACCAGCCTTGGCAACGAATGGGGGCGCTGGTCGGGACAGGTGGGACTGCGTGCCGAGATGACCGACATCATGACCAACCTGAAAGGCTATGCCCACGATGGCAACGACTCCATCAATGGCGGCAAGCCATATTTCGATTTCTTCCCGAGTGCCCACATCAACTATTCGGTGAACGAGTTCAACCAGTTCCAGATAAGCTACACGCGCCGTATCCGTCGCCCGGGCTTCTGGCAGATGAGTCCCTTCCGCTCCTACAACGACAACCGTAATATCCGACTTGGCAACCCCGCCTTGACGCCGACCTATATGGATAGCTACGAACTTGGCTACATCCATTTCTGGGACAAGGCGAGCTTCAATTTCACGACTTATTATCGCCACGGTACCAATATGATACGCCACTACACCTATGAGGATGATGGTGTGTTCTATAGCATGCCCATCAACTTCGGCAAGGCCGACGATTTCGGTGTGGAGATGGTTGCCCAAGGCCAGATGACCAAGTGGTGGAACCTCAACGGCAACGTCAACTTTTTCCGTTCCCAATTCAACGGCACCATCAACGACAAGGTCTATGACGATGCCACTTGGATGCTCTTTGGCCGTGCCGTGTCGAAGTTCAAGATCAGCAATTGGTTCGACCTGCAGCTGACGGCCCACATCATGGGTCCTCACAAGGAGCCTTTGGGCATGCACAAGGGCAACTGGTGGATGGACCTCGCCGTGAGCAAGGAAATCTTCAACGGCAACGGCACCATCACCTTTAACGTGCGCGACCTCTTCAACTCGCGCAGTTGGGGCGGCGAGTCGTGGGGCGACGGATTCTGGCAGTACAACACTAGTACGTGGAACCGCCGTTCGTTCTCGCTCAACTTCAACTACCGCATCAATCAGCAAAACATCAAGCGCAACCGTCCAGGCAGCGACGAAGGTGGTGATGAAGGCGGTGGCGACGAGCAGCAGATGGAAGAGGGATATTAATTTTTGGATTTATATGGGACTTCGTGACAAAGAATCCCGATAAAAGTTCTATCTTTGCGCCATCGTTTTATGCATAAAACCTTGCGCTTATGATATGCTTTTTCCAATCTGGTAATCAGCGAGTTATTGCTGTTGATTCCAAATCAGAGCTTTCTGAGGAAACCATTTCCAAACTCACTTGGCTTTTCGGTAATGCCGAAAAAATCGAAAAAGACACGGTAAAAGGCCACTTTGTCGGGCCTCGTCGTGAGATGATTACGCCATGGAGCACCAATGCCGTCGAGATTACCCAAAACATGGGCATCAAGGGCATCGTACGCATCGAGGAGTTCCAAAGAGTGGAGTCAAAAAAGGCCCCTTACGACCCAATGCTGCAAAACCGTTACGAGAACCTTGACCAGAAGGTGTTCTCCGTTGACCGCAAGCCCGAGCCGCTGAAATACATCGACGACATCGAGGCCTACAACCAGCAGGAAGGCCTGGCGCTGAGCAGCGATGAGATGGACTACCTGAAAGGCATATCTGCAAAGATTGGGCGCAAACTGACTGACAGTGAGGTGTATGGCTTTGCGCAGGTCAACTCCGAACACTGCCGCCACAAGATCTTCAACGGCACCTTCGTAATCGACGGCAAACCGATGCCCAACACGCTCTTTGCCCTCATCAAGAAGACCTCGAAGATGAACCCCAACCGCCTCGTGTCGGCCTATAAGGACAACGTGGCCTTCATCCTCGGCCCCAAGGTGGAGCAGTTCGCTCCCGCCGAGCCCAACAAACCCTCGGCCTTCCAAATCAAACCCATCGAGACGGTGATTTCGCTGAAAGCCGAGACGCATAACTTCCCGACCACCGTGGAGCCCTTCAATGGTGCAGCCACAGGCAGCGGCGGCGAGATCCGCGACCGTTTGGCCGGTGGTCAAGGCAGCCTGCCCTTGGCAGGTACTGCCGTCTACATGACTTCCTATCCCCGCACGGAGCAAGGCCGTGAGTGGGAGAAGGACATCGAGCCGCGCCAATGGCTCTATCAGACGCCCGAAGAGATCCTCATCAAGGCCTCCAATGGCGCCTCCGACTTCGGCAACAAGTTCGGTCAGCCCCTCATCAACGGTAGTTTGCTGACCTTTGAGCATAGCGAAAAAGAGACTCTTGGCTACGACAAAGTCATCATGCTGGCTGGCGGCATCGGCTTCGCCAAGGTGAAGGACGCCAAGAAATTGGAACCCGAAGAGGGCGACGTCATCATCGTGTTGGGCGGCGACAACTACCGCATCGGTATGGGTGGCGGCGCCGTGTCGAGTGTCGACACGGGTCAATACAGCAACGCTATTGAGCTGAATGCCGTGCAGCGCGCCAACCCTGAGATGCAGAAACGTGTGAGCAACGTCATCCGCGCCATGGCCGAGAGCGACCACAACCCCATCCGCAGCATCCACGACCACGGTGCCGGCGGCCACCTCAACTGCCTCTCCGAGCTCATCGAAGATGCAGGTGGTGTGGTTTACGTCGACAACCTACCCGTGGGCGACCCGACCCTGTCCGACAAGGAAATCATCGGCAACGAGTCGCAGGAGCGCATGGGCCTCCTGGTCAACAAGAAGGACAAGGACATCATCAAGGAGACCGCCGAGCGTGAGCGCGCCCCGTATTACGAGGTGGGTGAGGTGACTGGAGACGAGCGCCTGCGTTTCGTCCGCAAGAAAGGCAAGGCTCCCATCGACTTGGCCATCTCCGACTTCTTCGGCAGCGCCCCCAAGACGATTCTGCACGACAAGACGAAGCCCTATCATTTCAAAAAGATCAGCTATACCAAGCGCGACATACATAAATACCTCAACAACGTGCTGCAGATGGAAGCTGTGGCCTGCAAGGATTGGCTCACCAACAAGGTGGATCGCTCCGTGACGGGTCGCGTGGCCCAGCAGCAGTGCGTGGGTGAGGTGCAACTGCCGCTGAGCAACCTCGGTATCAGCGCCTTGGACTACAATGGCAAGCGCGGCATCGCCTCGGCATTGGGTCATGCTCCGATTGCGGGCCTCATTGACCCTGCCGCCGCTTCACGTCTCTCGGTCTCCGAGGCTTTGACCAATATCATCTGGGCACCGATTGAAGGCAACCTCGAAGGGGTGTCGTTGAGCGCCAACTGGATGTGGCCCGCCAAGCAGGAAGGCGAGACTGCACGTCTCTACGAAGCCGTGAAGGCCTTGAGCGACTATTGTGTAGCTTTGGGAATCAACGTGCCGACGGGCAAGGATAGCCTCTCCATGACGCAGAAATACCCCAATGGCGAAAAAGTCGTCGCCCCTGGAACGGTCATCGTCTCCGCTGCCGGCGAGGTGTCGAACATCCGCCAAGTGGTACGCCCTGTGATGAAAACCGACGAGAACACCGAGCTCCTTTATATCGATTTCTCGAAAGACGGCTTCGAGCTGGGCGGCAGCAGCTTTTCCCAAAGCATCGGCGCCATTGGCCAATCTGTACCCGACGTGAAGAGCGTCAACTACTTCAAGAAGTGCTTCAACGCCATCCAAAAGCTCATCGAGAGCAACCTCATTTTGGCCGGTCACGACGTGTCGGCGGGTGGCTTGATCACCACCTTGTTGGAGATGAACTTCGCCAATACGACCTACGGCATGAATCTCGACCTCAGCGCTTTCGACAAGGACGACCTGATGGCTGTGCTTTTCTGCGAGAAGCCCTCGGTGGTCATCCAAGTTTCCAACGACGGTATCGCTAACCGCATGTTGCGCGAGCTGGGCATCACCTTCAAGATGATCGGTAAGCCCCAGGCCAAACGTCAGGTCAACATCCTGCATGCCGAACACAACTACATCTTCGACATTGACGAGTTGCGCGACACGTGGTTCAAGTCGTCGTACCTGCTTGACCGCAAGCAGAGTGGTCCTCGCAAGGCCATGGAGCGTTTCATGAACTACAAGAAACAGTATCTGCATTATAGCTTTGGCCGCAATTTCACTGGCACGGCCGCAAGCCTCGGCATCGACATGCATCGCCGCAAACCTACGGGCATCAATGCGGCCATCATCCGTGAGAAGGGCTGCCAGTGCGACCGTGAGATGGCTTACGCTCTTTATCTCGCTGGCTTCGATGTGCGTGATGTCACCATGACCGACCTCGCAACGGGTCGCGAAGACCTTAAAGACGTCAACATGATTGCCTTCATCGGTGGCTTTTCCAACTCCGACGTGCTTGGCTCGGCCAAAGGCTGGGCAGGTGCCTTCCTCTACAACAAGAAAGCCAAGAAAGCTCTCGATGACTTCTATGCCCGTGAGGACACCCTCAGTCTTGGCGTTTGCAATGGCTGCCAGCTGATGATGGAACTTGGCCTGCTCTATCCCGACCATGAGGAGCATCCTGTAATGAAGCACAACGACTCGCACAAGTTCGAGTCGGGCTTCCTGAACGTGGAGATTGCCCAAAACGAAAGCGTCATGCTCAAGTCGCTGTCGGGCCGCCGACTTGGCGTGTGGATCGCACACGGCGAAGGTCGATTCTATTTCCCTTATTTCCGTGATAAATACAAAATTGTGATGAATTACGGTCAGGACGAATATCCAGGCAATCCCAACGGTAGCGATTGGTCAACGGCAGCTGTCTGTTCCAATGATGGCCGTCATCTAGCTATGATGCCCCACCTCGAAAGAGCCTTCCTGCCTTGGCAGTGGGCCTATTATCCCGAAGAGCGCAAGAACGATGAAGTGTCGCCTTGGATGGAGGCCTTCGTGAATGCGAGAAAATGGGTAGAAGAAAACAGAAAACAGGTTACTGACACTAAATAAAGAAAGGATAACACTATGAAAAGACTATCTTTGTTATTGATGGCTGTATTGGCCTTTACTTTCATTGGGTGTAATAGCTGGTTAGATTTTCCCGAACCTGAGCCGGAACCCGAACCAGAGCCAAACGTTGAGGCAGTTATCACGCTTGAGGAAACCTCGACCACATTGCACAAGGGAGAAACCTACCAGATTAATGCCGAATGCGAGAACCACATAACTTATTCAAGCGATAACGAGTTTTGCGCAACGGTGTCGGAAGAAGGTTTGGTAACCGCGAATTATGTGGGCACCGCTGTCATCACCCTAGATGCGGAATCCGACACTACGACGTTTGAGGTGACGGTTGCGGCACAAAGCGAGCTGTATCCGGAGCCGGAAATCGAAATTGGCGAAACAAAAGAGGCCGTCATTGAGAGATTTGGAGCCCCGGTCGCCGAAACCGAAGAAGCCATCGGATATGCCAATTATTCCGAAAACACCACTATGCTGATGGTGATGTTTGATGAGAATAATCTCGTGACAAGCTATGCGGTCATCATGGACGTCAACTTTGTAGAAGAGCTGGAGACGTTCCTTTCGGAGCGTTATATGTTTGTCCAAGAAGAGGAAGGCCTCAAGGTCTACATCAACGCGCTGACTGTTGACGAGGCGACTTTGTTTGTCGGCTCGCAAAACTACCAAGACGAGTTCTTGATGGCTATGTATTTTACCAATGACGAAGGTGGAGACGATGGCGGCGATGAGAAGTCGGACGTCGTCAAGGCTTTGTTGAAACAGCTGGTTAAGTAATGTAAAACTAACGATGAATCAGAACCGACGAGGCGAAAGCCTTGTCGGTTTTTATGCACATGGCAAAAATCAACAAAACCAACGCCTGCCGCATTCTCGACCAAAAGAAGATTGCGTATGAACTGATTCCCTACGAGGTGGACGAAAACGACCTCGGGGCACAGCATATCGCCGACCAGCTGGGCGAGGACATTGACCAAGTGTTTAAGACCTTGGTGTTGAAAGGCGACAAGATCGGACATTTCGTCTGCGTCATTCCTGGTAATGACGAACTCGACCTAAAGAAGACCGCCAAGGCCACGGGCAACAAGAGCTGTGACCTCATCCCGATGAAGGAGTTGCTGCCACTGACGGGCTACATCCGCGGCGGGTGCTCACCCGTGGGCATGAAGAAACAGTTCCCCACCTTTATCCATGAGACCTGTGAGTTGTTCGACTACATCTACGTCAGTGCAGGCGTACGTGGTTTGCAGTTCAAACTCGACCCACAGGATTTGATTCGGGTGGTGGACATGACTGTCGCCGACTTGACACTTTTTGAAATCGGCCCAAAATGAGTTACACCATCCGCAAATCCACCTTGGCCGACCTGCCGGTTATCCTCAGCCTTCGCGACCAGGCGCGCGAGATCATGCGCAGCTATGGCAACACCTTCCAGTGGCCCGACGGCTATCCGCGCGATGACATGTTCCGAAAAGACATCGAAGTGGGTGGCAGTCACGTGATGTTGGACGAAAGGGGAGAAGTGGTCGGCACCTTTGCCTTGCTGCCCAGTCCCGAGGTGACCTATAACGTCATTTATGACGGCCAATGGCTTGACGACGAGCCTTATCACGTCATCCACCGCATTGCTAGCACCCCCGATTCACATGGTGTTTTGGACGCCGTCTTGGACTATTGCGAAAGCCAAGTCGGCAACATCCGCATCGACACGCACGAGGCCAACATCATCATGCGCAAGGGCTTGGAAAAGCACGGCTATCAATACTGTGGCATTATTTATCTTTTGGATGGTAATGAGCGTCTAGCATTCCAGAAAAGACTATAATCACGCTACAAAGCGTCATCGCGGACTAGCCTCCCATGTCATTCCTGCAGAGGTATGTGTGGGAGGGGGAATCTATGGGAGGCGGAACAAACGGCAATGACTTAATATGACGGCCTCACCATGCATAGATCCCAAGCCTTTGCCCACTGGCCCCCGTAGGGATGACATGCCTGGTGACGCCTGTTTTCACATAGAATAAGAAATCTATCCCTCAGAGGAAGTCCCTCAATCAATATTCTCAATAATTTTGTCCTCCTCCGCCAAATCAGGCACCAGCCGTTGGATGGGCTTGAAACGGTAGAAGAAGCGGATGGCGATGACGCGCACGACGGTGTAGGCCGGGATGGCCACCAGCATGCCGACGATGCCTCCGATATGGCCCGCCATGAGCAGCACGATGAAGATCTCCAAAGGATGCGCCTTGATGCTCGTCGAGTAGATGAGCGGCTGGTAGATGAAGTTGTCGATGAGCTGCGCCGCTAGCATGATAGCCAAGATGATCAGCGCAAAAATCCAGATGTTGACATCCAAACCTGCACCCGTGCCGAGCTTCAGCACGATGCCGAACACGATGCCGATGACGTCGCCGATGAGCGGTCCGACGTAAGGGATCACGTTGAGCAGGCCCGCGATGAAGCCAACGCCGATGGCGTAGCTGAAATCGAAACGGGCGATGAGCCACAGGCCGAGGAAGTCGACCAAGGCGACGCCCAACATCTCGATGACCAGACCCACGAAATAGCGCGACAGCAGCTGCTTGATCTCGCTCAAGGTCTTGCGCAGGGTCAGCTCGTGCCTGTCGGGGACGAGGGCGCAGAGGATTCTCTCAAACAAGCCGTCCTCCTTGATGAAGAAGAAGGCGATGAACACCACTGAAAACACGGCCACGACGATGTCGATGACCATCGATGCCACCGAGCCCACCAAACCGCTCACTTGACTGAAGCTCACCAGCTCTTTGAGCTTGCCCAGCACCACGGCAGTGATGTCAAAGTCGGCACCCACGTCGGGAAACATCCCGATGATCCATTCGTTCACCTTCTCGATAGGGTTGGAGCTGAAGTGCGCACTGTCACTGATGGCCGAGGCGTCGCGCACGATGTTGGAGACCAAGGGGACGATCTGCGTGAAGAGCAAAACCAGCAAAGCCAGGATGAGAAGGATGGTGAAGACGGCCAAGATCCAGTTGGGCGCACTTTTCCCCTTGATGCGAATTTTTTTCAAGAGTTGCATGAAGGGCCGTCCTATCATGGAGACCACAAAGGCCACGATGATGTAGATGAGCACGTTTTTGAAGTACCAACATAAAGCCAAGACGATAGCCAAGCCCCCCAATTTGATGAGGTAACCCGCTAATTTATCGGTGTTTCGCTCATTTTCCATGACGCACTAGTTTGTTTTGCGATGACAAAAGTAGTATTTTTTCATTCCTTGTAGACGATTTTTTATAATTTTGCGTTCTCCTTTTAAACATTCTCATCTAACATAAAATCCTCATCCTAATGAAACGTACATATCTTCTTCCATTCTTGCTGTTATTCCCCTTTGTCCAAGTGTTTGCGCAGGTTCAGCCTACGTCGCCAGCGCCCGACTCCCTTGAACTTGGCGACCAACGCATATACGATCCCAACTCAGGCAAAAGCGTAGTGGAGGAGTCGACGGTGATGGAAATGCTTGATTTGGTAAGCACTCTCAGCACCACCAAGGACGTCTATCTGGAAATCGACAAGGATGTGTGGAACAAATATGGCTTCGCTGAAGGTGAGGTGCCGGTTTACGATGACAGCGTCTACATGAAACGTCTCCAGACTTTGGCATACGAAACTACCGTCCCTTTGACGTTTAATGCACACGTCAAGTCTTTCATTGATCTTTATGCCAACCGTCGCCGTCAGCAGACGAGCCGCATGTTGGGCCTTTCATACGTCTATTTCCCCATGTTTGAGGAATACCTTACCCGTTATAATCTTCCTCTTGAACTCAAGTACTTGGCTATGGTGGAGTCGGCCCTTAACCCCACTGCGGGTTCGTCGGCAGGTGCCAAGGGCTTGTGGCAGTTCATGAGAGGCACAGGCGCCGAGTACGGACTGAGGGTGAGCTCGCTCGTCGACGATCGTTTTGATCCCGAGAAGGAAACTGAGGCAGCTTGCCAATACTTGAAGAGTCTGTATGCCCGTTACGAAGACTGGTTCCTTGTGCTGGCTGCCTACAACTCTGGTCCAGGCACGGTCAACAAGGCCATCATCCGCGCTGGAGTGAAGAATTATTGGGCGATATGGCCCTACTTGCCTGCGGAGACCCGTGGCTATGTGCCAGCTTTCATTGCCGTCACTTATGTGATGAACTACGCCGCTGAGCATAACCTCTATCCCATGAATCCCGGCCTCTTACTTCATGGTACTGACACTGTTATGGTGCGTGACCGTGTGGGATTCGACCAGATTAATGAATGCCTCGGCGTCCCTATGAACGACTTGGTTTTCTTCAATCCGCAATACACCAAGCGCGTTATTCCAGGCACGAAAGAGTATCCCTATTCTTTGCGTATGCCCACTAAGTACGCCTTGCGTTTCACGCAGCTTGAGGACAGCATCTATTCTTATGCGAATCGTTCGCAGAAAGTCCAAGAGGTCATTGTTGAGAAGGTGGAGGCAGTGAGCGACAACTTCGTGCACGTGGTCAAGAAAGGCGAGAGCCTTGGAAGCATTGCAAGGAAATATCATGTCACCGTGGCCAAGCTCAAGAAGTGGAACCACTTGAAGCGCGACACCCTCCATGTCGGACAACGTCTTACCATCTATCGCTCAGGAGGCCCTGTGACTCAGGTGAGTCAATCGACCAATACCAGTAGTGTCAGCAAGAGCAGCGGAACCAAATCCACCAAATCGAAGGCGACAACCACAAAGACCCACACCGTCAAGAAAGGCGAGACGTTAAGCTCCATTTCAAGGAAATACGGCTGCACCGTCAACGACCTCAAGAAGTGGAATGGCCTGAAGAGCAATACCGTCAGAGTCGGTCAGAAACTCAAGATCAAGAAGTAAATGACACAGACCACTGACTATGGCTTATGGCTATGGCCTATGACCGTTTCAACGAACGTCTCAAGCCATTACTGCAAAGGCCACATATAGAAGTGAAAACCCGAAGCAATGAAAAATAGGCCATAGTCAGTGGCCATAGTAAACAAACCCTACAAAAAAACCTAATACCATGAAAACGTATCTGAAAGCCGCCGTCATCATCCTGTTTGCTGCACTGATGGCTTCGTGTTCCGAAGAGTCAAATGGTCCCCGCAAGGACCGCTCCGTGGGTGGCACGCGAGAGATTCTGGCCATCACGCAAAACCCTAGACAGTGGGAGGGCGTCATTGGCGACTCGCTCCGCCATTTCTTCTTACAGGAACAATATGGACTGCCTCAACCCGAGTCACGCAATAACTTGGCTCACATCACCACCGATGCCTTCTCCGACATGTTCAAGAAACACAAGTGCATCATCGAGGTCGACATCAACCCCAACTTGGAGAAGGCCACAGCCAAGACCACCGAAAATGTTTGGGCTGCTCCCCAACGTTATGTTGTCATCAGTGCGCCCGACGAACAATCTTGGATTGAGCTCTTCGACAAGCAGAAGGAGCTATATCAGCAATGGTTCGACAAGGTGGAGCGCGAGCGCATACTGACGGTGTTCCGTCCTTCCAAAGACGATGCCATCGCTGATGCCATCGCCAAGAGATTTGGCTTCACATTGACTGTCCCTCAGGGCTTCTACGTCGCCAAGGACGAGGCCAACTTCATGTGGCTTCGTAAGGAGCTGGAACGTTCGAGCGCCGATATTGTCATTTATCAGACACCTTATCGCGACACTTTGCAGTTTGAGACCAAGGCTTTGCTCTCGATGCGTGACCTGACCATGGGACAAAACATCCCTGGTCCTTCAGAAGGTTCTTATATGGGCACCGAGACCGACATCGTTCCACCTGTGGTGACTACGGCCATTGATTTTCCTGCCGGTTATGCCAAGGAAATGCGTGGCATGTGGAAAGTCTACAACAACTACATGGGCGGGCCTTTCGTGTCGTACACCTTTGCCGACAAGCGGACGGGTCAGCTCGTCACAGTCGAGGGTTTTTACTACGAGCCCAATCAGAAGAAACGCAATGCCCTGCTCCAGTTGGAGAGCATTGCATATAGCTTGAAGTTTGTGGAGGCTGAAGAGGAGTGAGATTCCCCTTCGGGGAAAGGAGCGCGTCTACACTATTAAACAGCGGCGGCATAAGGCACTTACGAAGCGTAGGTTCCTACTGCCGCCGCATTATGATATATTACGGTTTTCCATTCCCGCGTCAGCGGGAATCTCACTCCTTCCTATAAGTAACCACCACTTCCCCCAGCGGCGATCCCGTCCGTGTGACAATCCGTCCGTTCTTCCAGATGCCGAATGCCTTGCCGTCGACGAACAGGGTGCTGTCGTTGCGCAGGCTGAGTTTGCCTTTCTTGGTTTCTTCCAAACCTTTGAAAACCAAAGTGGAATCGGCACTGATACTGAGCGTGTTCAGCCGTTCCATCTCGCCGATCTGTTTCACCAAGGCAGGTGTGTTGTGCTGTTCGTCGAACTGCACGTTCACCTTGTCGACGGTCCAAGAGCCGATGAGCGGATCCGTCTCGGGCTGACAGGCGCCGAGCGTGGCTGCAAGACCCAAAAGGAAAAGAAGTCTGTATTTCATGTTGCAAAGATACAAATTAATTCAAGTTTCGCATATTGCGGTGCATCCCGATGGGATGCTGTTGTCCCTAGGTTTCATCTTTACCGAACGCGCATCCCGATGGGATGCCTTGCCACAGCGTCTGACTAATCCCGTAGGGATTAACTATCGGTAAAACAAAACAACATCAGTCTTTTACATCCCGTAGGGATGTGCGAAACTTGAATACAAATTAATTCCGACCCGCGGGAATCTCCATATTCCTCCGTGTCAATTTTCAATTCTCAATTATCAATTCTCAATTCTCAAAATTTCTACTATTTTTGCATCCTCAAATCTCAAATAAACACCAATGCCCAGTCCGTCTCTGCAATGGTTCCGTACTGTGGAGCGTGAGGGGAGGACCTACGTCTTCGATCCCTTGCGCCGCCGAGAGGTCGTGCTGACTCCCGAGGAGGAAGTGCGGCAGAAGGTTTTGTATCTCTTGGTGGAGCATCTCAAGGTGCCTGCGGGCCTTGTGGCGGTGGAGTATTCGTTGAAGGTGAATGGCTTGGACAAGCGTGCCGATGCTGTAGTCTTTGGCAAAGAGGGCCTTCCCTTGATGATTGTGGAATGCAAGGCCCCTTCGGTGACGCTTTCCGAGGCCGTTTTGGACCAAGCCGTCCGCTATCATTCGGCCTTGAGCCCTGACTATTTGCTTCTCACCAATGGCCAAAGCACCTATTGCTTCAAAGCCGAAGGATCCATTCTTTGTTCCATGGACCATCTTCCTGATTATGCGGAGATGGTGGGAGAGAAGCAGGGCTAAACGGGGAGCGATTCTTCCGAAAAAGCATTGTTTTCATCCTTTCGCCAGCCAATCCAAAGCCAGTGAATATGGATTTCGGTAGAGATGCCTCTCTAAAAAAATTGAATTAATTTCCACTTTTTTGCGCGCGCGTACCTTATAAATGCGTATCTTTGCACCCGAAATATACCCTTTATTGGGTTGGATAATATGTAAATATCTATTAATCAATAAATTAAATAACAAATTAAAAACAAACAACACAATGAAAAGGAGATTTACAATCCTATTGGCAGCTTTGCTGCTATCCTGCGGCCTAAGTTGGGCGCAAACGAGAACTGAAGTGACCGATGTGCTTGATCGTGCACTTACAGGAGTTACTAATGGCTCTTCTACTTATACTGAGTGGAGTGGCAAAACCAGCAACTCTGATGCAGTATACGCTGGCCAAAGTGCTGGTGGAAATAATGCCATTCAGTTGAGAAGCAAAAACAACAATTCTGGTATTATTACTACAGCATCTGGTGGCGTAGTGACCAAAGTTACTATAGAATGGAATGATAATACTGCAGAAGGCAGGACTTTAAATGTATACGGCAAAAATTCTGCATATTCAGCTGCTACTGATTTGTACGACAATCAGAATCAAGGTACTTTGATTGGCACTATTGTATGCGGCACGAGTACCGAATTGATATTTGAAGATGAATATGAATATATTGGTATGCGTTCCGCAGAGGGCGCTATGTATCTTGACGAAGTTGATATCATTTGGGAAAACGGCACTGCAGCGAATGACCCAACTATTACTGCTGATAATGTCTCCATCGAATACGATGCTACTTCTGGTTCGATTGCCTACGTCATCAATAACGGTGTTGAAGATGGTGTACTTTCTGCTGAGGTATCCTCCAATTCCACAATTGAAGAATTTGAGCTTGATCCAGTTGGCGCATCCCCGATTACGTTTAGCTGCTTAGCCAATGAAACCACTTCTGAACGCACTGCCACTGTCACCCTTACCTACACCTATGGTGACGATCAAACCGTTTCAAAAAACGTGATTGTTACGCAAGCTGCTGCCCCCGCTCCTGCTCTCCCCAACATTGCTGCTCTCACGGCTCTTACTGATGCAGGCGACTATGCAGTAACGCTTACAGATGCCGTTGTGACATATAATAATGGCAACTATGCTTACATCCAAGATGCTAGTGGCGCTGTGGTTTATTACAAGAATGGTCATGGTCTTACAGCTGGTGATGTTCTTAATGGTACCGCTACTGTTACCTATCAGGTGCGTAATAGTAACCCTCAGATCACTAACCTTACGGATGTGACTCCTGTTTCAGGCACAGCTCCCGAACCTACTGAAGTTGCATCTTCTGCTTGGGACTACACTTTTGGAAACGTGCTCAGCCAGTATTTTAAAGTGACAGGCGCTACTATAACTCAAAATGGCAACAAATATTATGTTAGCTTAGGTGGCGAAGACATCCAACTTTACAAAGCTGGTGGAGCAATCAGTGGCTTAAACCTTGACAAGACCTATAGCATCACTGGTTTCCCCACAATGTACAACACCACAAAGGAATTGCAAATCTTTGATAATCCTGTGGAAGAAGCTAGCACCGAGCCTTCCATCACTATCGCTCCCGCTATGGTCGAAGTGAATGCTGCTGGAGAAGATGGATCCCAAATGGTAACCTTGTCTATTACTCTCGAAAACATTCAAGTTGAAACCTCCTTTGCATTCGGTATTCAGTTCTATGATGCCGAAGGCGTAGAACAAGATGATCCTACATGGATGGTTAGCGGAGTTAATGGAACAAATGATGATGGTTATTTCGTGAACTTAACTATACTTGACAACTACGACGAAGCTCGCTCGGCTTACCTGAAAGTTCATGCTTCAGATAACAATGGAGAAGAGGTTTATTCCAACTCTGTCACCGTCAACCAAGCCGCTTATGAAGCTCCGAATGTCACTTGGGATTTGAGTATTGCTTCGTATGATGAAATTACTGATCCAGATATTGTTACTTGGTCTAGCGAATATGCTACTATGACTAACTCTTCTAAAACTGGCGGCACATCAGCAAGCAATTATCTTGGTGGCGATTCTAACGATAGAACTAGCTCTCGTTTCTATAGTGGAAACACTTTAACCATTTCTCCTGAAGTTGGCTATGCTATCGTTAGCGTGGTGTTCACTGCGACATCAGGAAACTATGCCAATGCATTAGCGAGCAGCACTTGGACAAATGCTACTGCTTCTGCAGAAGGTACAACTGTTACCGTCACCCCCACAAGTGGTGCCAGTGCTATTCAGGCCGTTATCGGCGGTACTTGCGGTTTTACTCAAGTAAAAGTGTATTACGAACAACATGAAGCTCAATACTACGATTTGACCATTTCGTTGAACGAAAACATTCCTTTCATTTTCGTATTTGATGCTAACGATCAAAATGATCCTCTTATCGAAGACGGTGCAGCTGGCACAGTTCAAGTGCTTGAAGGCACGAGTATTATGGTTAGCCCCGATGTTGCTGAAGGCTATGTCCTCGAAACATTGTTGGTCAACGATGAAAATGTCGTTTCACAATTGGATGAGTCTGGTGCATACACCTTCACCATGCCTGCCGAGAATGTCACCATCAGCGCCACGGCTGTGGAATATGTTGCTCCCGCTCCTTTTGCTCCCACTGTTTATACCAAAGCTACTAGTATCACTTCGGGAGCCCATTACATCATTGTTGGTTTCAATGGCTCTGATGCCTATGCCATGGGTGCACAGAATAACAATAATCGTGGTTCGGTTATTGTTAGTGAGAACGGCACTATAGCTACGGTGGTAAACGAAAATGTTTACGATTTTGTGGTCGAAGCAGTCGAAGGTACCAATTTCTATTCCATCTATGATGAAAGAAATTCTGGTTATCTGTATGCAGCCAGCAGTAGTTCAAACCATTTGAAAACTCAAGCAGAAAACAACAATAATGGTTATTGGGACATTGATTTTGAAAACTTAGATATAACTGCCCAAGGCCAAAACACTCGCAATAAGATGCGCTTTAATTATAATAATGGTAACCCCATCTTTTCCTGCTATGGTAGTGGACAACAACCTGTTTACCTCTATGTGAAATCAGATGAAACTCCCGCCAACAATGAAATTACCATCGAAGGCACTGATTTTGGCACTGCTGAGGCTCCTACAAACGCGGGTTATAAACTCATCGCTTCACCCTTCAACAATGTCAATCCGCAAGATGTTGCTGGTATGCTTGCTGGCAACTATGACTTATACTATTTTGACGAAAATGGCATGGACGACGGTGAACTGAAAGAATGGCGTAACTATAAAACCAGCAGTTTCCTCTTCAAATCGGGCAAGGGTTACCTTTATGCCAGTGAAAATGGTGCTACCCTCAACTTTATAGGTGCTCCTTATGCTGGAGAAGGTGAAGTTGGTTTGGATTACACTGAAGGCAATCGTTTTGCTGGTTTCAACCTCATCGGTAACCCGTTCAACACCAATGCTACCTTGGTGGATATGCCTTACTATAGATTGAATTCTGATGGCAGCGCACTGAACACTTCAACGGAAACCTCTCAAATCAATGTCATGGAAGGTGTGTTCGTCCAAGCCACTCCTGAAAATACCACTGCTCACTTCACCACCGCTGCTGGCTCCAAGATAATCAGCCAACTCAACGTTAAGGTGACGCGTAACCGTGGCGCTGTCCTCGACAATGCCATCATCCGCTTCGACAATGGTGCAATGCTGGGCAAGTTCCAACTCAACCCGAATAGCACTAAGGTCTATATCACCGAAGGCAACGAAGACTACGCCATCGTCCGTAGCGCTGCCGAATCGGAGATGCCCGTCAGCTTTAAGGCTGCCGAAAACGGCACCTACACCCTCAGCGTTGTGGCCGAGAACGTGGAAATGAACTACCTCCACCTCATCGACAACATGACTGGCACCGACGTTGACCTGCTTGCCACTCCGAGCTACAGCTTCGAGGCCAACACGACCGACTATGCCAACCGCTTCCGCCTCGTGTTCAATGCCAACGGCCTTGAGGAAAACAGCAACTTCGCCTTCTTCAACGGCAGCGAATGGGTGGTCAGCAACATGGGTGACGCTACCCTGCAAGTGATCGACATGACGGGTCGCGTGATCAGCAGCGAGACCGTCAACGGCAACGTTACCTTCAGCACCAACGGCCTCACCGCCGGTGTCTATATGATGCGCTTGGTGAACGGCAATGACGTGAAGACGCAAAAGGTGCTTGTGAAATGAATATAAGCTTTAGCCATTAGCTATTAGCACGGTCACAACCAAGCTAATAGCTAACGGCTAAGCACTGAAAACCAAACAAACAAGATAAACAACGGAAATTAAACATAAGTACAACACACAAAACCTAATTACAATGAAGAAGACAATCATGACAATCGCCATCGTCCTTGGATTAAGCATGACTACATTTGCTGACGGTGGCGGCCTCTTCCAAAGAGGCAACACTCCTGGTCAAAAAGATGTTACTAGCACTGGTATTGCTACTCCTAGCCTTCCTGGCCACGGTGGCGATGAAAATGCTGACGCCCCTCTGGGTACCGGCATCGCCGTGCTGACTGCTCTCGGTGCTGCTTACCTCGTTGGTAAGAAACGCAGAGAAGAATAAGCCTCTTTTTGAGGAGTGCTTACTAAAAGGAGAGACACTAAGTGCCTCTCCTTTTTTTGTCATGCAAATGTGAATAAAAGGTTGCCTAAGAAATTCCAAAGCGTGGAAGCACCTACGGCAAACACCTTGCTCAAATAGAAATTCCATTTCAGCTTGCCGTTGAGCAACCACACCGTGAATGTATCAATGCCCAAGCCGACCAATGCGATGCCGAAATATTTCACGTATTCAACACCAATCTGGGGATTGTTGCTCTCGAAGGTCCAGATGCGGTTGAGCAGGTAGTTGGTCGAAGCCGCCACAATGAAGCCTAGAATGTTGCTCAAGTATTTGTTCCACTTGAGCCATTCCTTGCACACGTATGTGACGCCGAAGTTGACGAACACTCCCGACAGGCCCACCGCACCGAACTTCAGGAATTTCATGAATAAGGCGCGGTTGAGTTCTATGGCGGTTAGGGCTTTCATTGTTTTGCTCTTTTAGTCTGCAAAAATAGTAATAATTAATAAGGTGTGGATGGGCTTGGGAAAAAACGGTAAGATTCCCCGAAAGGGAATCTTTTTTTCCCCAATAGGGCAATCCCAAAAGAAAAACATTATATTTGCGGAAAATTTCCGACAATGAATGCGGTGAAAGATATCTCCATCGATGCTTACGACTACCCGTTGCCCGAGGATCGTATCGCCAAATATCCTTTGCCCGAACGTGACGCCTCAAAGCTTTTGGTGTTGAAAGGCGATGAGATTTGCGAGTCACAGTTTAGGCATGTCGGCGACTTCTTGCCCGAGGGCGCCCTGTTGGTCTTCAACGAGACAAAAGTCATCCGCGCGCGTTTGCAGTTCCACAAAGCCACAGGTTCGCGCATCGAGGTGTTTTGTCTTGAGCCGGAGCAGGACTATCAGGTGGCGTTTGCTGCAGCATCGCCTGTGCGTTGGAAATGTCTCATCGGCAATGCGAAACGTTGGAAGGAAGGCTTGCTCACGATGGAACTTCATGTGTCGGGGCAACCTGTTATCTTGACGGCACAGCGCATTGCCCAAAACGACCAGTATGCCGACATCGAGTTTTCGTGGACCCCGGCGAACTTGTCATTTGCCTCGGTGCTTGAGGCTGCTGGCGAGATCCCTTTGCCGCCTTATCTGCACCGTGATGCCGAGCCTGCCGACCGCGATCGTTACCAGACCGTATTTGCCCGTTACGACGGTTCAGTGGCAGCACCTACGGCTGGGTTGCACTTCACCAAACCTCTTATCACTGCCTTGCATGACCGTGGCTTCAGCTTCGACGAAGTGACATTGCATGTCGGGGCAGGGACGTTCAAACCCGTAGCTACCGAAACTATCGGTGAGCACGCAATGCATTCCGAGACCATCATCGTTCGCAGGTCGCTGATTGCCGACCTGATGACACACTTCGGGAAGCCGGTTGTGCCTGTCGGCACCACCAGCACCCGCACCCTCGAAAGCCTCTACTGGATCGGCGTGATGCTCAAAGAACAGGGCACTGAGCTGCGTCAGCTCCATCTGGAGCAATGGTTTCCCTATGAGGACCATGCTCCTTTGTCGACCCCTGAGGCGTTACAATACGTCTTGTCCTACCTCGACCTTCACGGCTTGACCCGCCTTGAGGCCACCACGGCCCTTATGATCGCACCTTCTTATAATATGCGTGTCATCACAGGGCTGATCACTAACTTTCACCAGCCCAAGAGCACCTTGCTGCTATTGGTTTCCGCCCTTATTGGTGAGCGTTGGCTGACATGCTACCGCTTTGCCTTGGACCACGGCTTCCGATTCTTGAGTTATGGAGATAGTTGTTTATTTTTACCGTGAATTATTTTTCTGGCACGGTTTTTGTATTTTGATTGAACGAAGCACAAAAACAAAAACGAACACTTAACACTTAAAACTTAATCAATATGAAAAAATCTATCTTATTCGGAGTCCTGGCAATGTTTGCCGTGAGCGCCATGAGCGTTCAAAATGTGAATGCCCAAAATGGAGAGCAATTGAATCAAGCCCAGCAAGAGGTCAAAGCTCAAAATTCAAAGAAGGATGACAAAAACAATCAGACCATCAACAGGCCCAAGGTGCATTCAGAAGTTCAACAAGTCAATCCTAATGGTGCCCCTATCCACAAGGGTAAAGGTAAAAAAGGTACCATGAAGACTGAAACTGGTTCCATCAAGAATGATGCAAAACCACAGAATAACAAAAACATCGAACCAAAGGCCGAAGGTAAAGACGATCAAAAAGGTGGCCAGAAGAAAGACACCAAAACTGTAAAGAATAAGGTCAATGCCTCCGAACCTCAGATGAGAGACGTTCAAAAAGGTGGCCAGAAGAACGATGCCAAAGCTGAAAAGAAGGATGCCAATGGCGAGCCTTTGATGAGGGACGTCCAAAAGGGTGGCCAAAAGAACGACGCCAAGGCTGAAAAGAAGGATGCCAATGGCGAGCCCGTGATGAGAAACGCACAGCCTCAATCGCAGAGCAATGTTCAAGCTCAGCCTAAAACCCAGAAGCCCGATTACAATAAGGAAACAGTTGGGAAAAACGTAAAGTCAGGAAACAAGGTCAGTGCCAAGCCTCAGCAAGAGAACGCTGTCAGACCTAAGATGAAGAATACCGCTACGACCAACACTGCCACTTCTGACAAAAAAGACAAATAAGTCATCTGCTTGATGAAAAAAAGAAGAGGTTCCTAGGAACCTCTTCTTTTTTTATTTCTTTCTTCCTGAAAGCAGCTCTGCGTAGGTACGTAGGTGCTTCTTTTTATTTTCGGGTTGGCTGACAGCGGCTAAAGCCTCGAAGGCGCGGCGGTCGTAGTCGAGCATCACCGCTTCGACGGCTTCCTTCACGTGTAGGCTATCGTAGATGTTTTGAACCTCCTCGATCTTCTCTTCCTCGTCGTGATCTACGCGTAGGGTGAAGAGGTATTCGAGGCGTTTGCGGTCTTTTTCCGAAGCCAGTTCAAGGGCTTTCAGGTAGAGATAGGTCTTTTTGTTGTCGGCGATGTCGCCGCCATGGCGCTTGCCGAACACAGCCACGTCGCTATAGAGGTCAAGGATGTCGTCCTGCAGTTGGAAACTCATGCCCATGTTGATGCCGAAGTCATAGAGCCGTTGGATGTCGACGGCAGGCGCGCCCGCCACGGTGGCACCCATCTGCAAGGCCGTAGCCAGCAGCACGGCGGTCTTCAGGCGGATCATCTCCAGGTATTCGGGTATGGTCACGTTGCCGAGGGTCTCGAAGTTGAGGTCCATCTGTTGCCCTTCGCATATTTCGATGGCCACCTTGCCGAGTTGTCGGGCGAGTTCGGCACCGCAGTTGGGCTTCAGTGCATATTGGAAGGCTTGGGCCAGCATGGCGTCGCCGGAGAGGATGGCGATGTCGGCGTTCCATTTCTGGTACACCGTCTCCTTGCCACGGCGCAGCGGCGCCTTGTCCATGATGTCGTCGTGGATGAGCGTGAAGTTGTGGAAGGTCTCCAAGGCTAAGGCGGGCCAGAGGGCTTGCTGCTCATCGCCGTCAAATAGCTCGTTGGCCAAGAGGCAGAGCATGGGGCGGAGGCGTTTGCCACTTTGTAGTAGGGTGTAAGAAATGGGCTCGTATAACTCTTTAGGTTGTTTGTCGAAGTCGATGTTCGCCAAGAAATCGGCGAAATCCTGTTGTAGTTGCTTGATTTGTTCCATGAAAAATAGAAGTTTCGATGCCACAAAATTAAAGATTTATTCCCGATTGGGCAATTTTGGAGCGAAATTTGTGGTTTTTAATTTATTGACGCGGGACTGCGAGACTCGAGACGCAAGACAAGGTGCCTCGAAGTCTCGGAGTCCCGGAGTCCCGAAGTCAAATAAACACAGAAACACCTATGAAATACCTCCGACTTATCCCAGCTTTGTTGCTTGGCACGATGCTCACCGCCTGCAACACGACCAAGAAACTCTATGAAGCCCAAGAATACGACCAGGTGATCCAGCGCTTGGCACCCGACATCTGCGATGGCGACATGAACGCCAATCGTATCAACATGGTGGCGGCTTCCTACCATAAGGCCAATCAAGCCGATCATGAGCGCATCCAAGCTTTGAAAGCCTCTGGACAACCTGACATTTGGCCCGAGATCTACCAGCGTTATTGCAGCATGAAAGGCCGCAACGATGCTTTGAAATGCTTCCCGACCAAGGTGAAAAACGGCATGAATTACGTGAAGCTTGACCTTGACGATGACATGATGGTGGCACGCAACCACGCGGAGGCCTTCTTGGTAGCTAAGGCCAACCAACTGCTGAACACAGGTTTGGCTGCCGATGCCCTTGAGGCTGACAACTACATCGAGCAGCTGTGGCATACCAACAAGGACAACAGCAGCCTGCCCGAGCTGCAGAAGAAGAGTCTGCTGCGTCAAGCCGAACGCGTGCTGGTGTCGGTCGACAACGACGATGAGCGTCCGCTGCTGCGCAACTTCATTGATGCCGTGCTGCATTTCGATGCGGGTGAGGTGCCGGCCAACGTGGTGTCGGCCACGCGACGCATGCACATGCGTAGCGACGACGCCGAGGTGCGGGTCGTCATCACCGACATCCAAGTCACCCCCGACCGTCTTGACGAGGTGACCTTCAAAGAGACCAACGGCGGCAAGACCGTCGAGGTGACCGACCATTCACAAAACAAGACCGTCACCGTCACGGGTGCCATCAAATACTACGATGCCTACGGTTATCGTTCGTTGGCCTCCATGCCCTTCGAGGTGAAATCCACCTTCAAGAACGACTACACCACCATCAAGGGCGACCGCGATGCCTGTTCGGCGGAAACGCTGAGCCGGTTGAACACGAAGCCAGTGCCCGTCCCCACGGATGAGAGCATATTGCTGGATGCCGCCAAAAAATTGAACGATTTGGTGGCAACGGAAATCCGGAAATAATCGGGAACCCCGAAGGGGTGACAGCTTCGGAGGCAGGTGGTGTAAACCCCTGCCGATAAAAACGCGGCAAACGGGGCGTGTCCCCTGCCGAAATGAAAAACGATAATAGGAACCCCGAAGGGGTGATAGCATCAATCCGAAAACGCATACCGTTCGTCATATTCCACATGGTATGCATCCAAAAATTGTTTGTATTCGTCGACGTAGGTTTGTTTGTTGTGATGCGCTTTTTGGTTTTTGATGTATTTGGCGACTTTGTCCAACACCGAAGCGCTGACGCTGAACGCACCATATCCTTCCTGCCACATGAATGGTTCGTAATAATCGTCCAATGTTTTGATCCATTTGCTGCTGTTGGATTTTATTGTTCTGACGAATTCGGCAATGCTCATGGTTTTTGGCATGGATGCCAAAATGTGAATGTGGTCGGGGCGACCGCCCACTTGGATGGAAACGCCGTTGATGTTACGTGTGATGCCACCGACATAATCGAAAATACGCCCTAAATCTTGTTCGCGCATGGTGATGCTGGTGCATTTCGTGTGGAACACGATGTGCATGTATTGTTGGACTAATGTGCTGGCCATGATGGTGTTTTATTTCATTTGATAATGTTTGACATTATTAACACAGATGGCAGAGGTTTACACTGCCTATTGGCTGTCGCCCCTTCGGGGCTCGTTCGCAGCCTTCAGCAGCCGTTGCGTCACCGAATCCATGATGCGTTCCAGCACCTCGGGGCGCTCCGTATAATACTGCATGTTTTGTGAAAATATGTTGTCGGTGATGCCGTAATGCTCGAAGAGCTGGTCATAATAAAACCGCGACATCTTGAGGTAGTCTTTCGGCACGACGGGCGTCGTGTCGTTGGGGTCGCGTTCGCGTTCCTGCTGTTTCTGGTAGTTGATGTCGGCTTCGATGACCTGCACGTCGGTCATGATGGTGATCATCTCCTGCTCGGTGAGCAGGCGTTCGGGCTTAAAGCCTTTGTCCTTGCGACCGCATGCGGTCGCAAGGACAAAGCATAGGATGATGACGGATAACCTCTTCATCTTTCATCAGTTGCCGACATCCGACAGGAACTTGATGCGCATCAGGCGCACTTCCTCTTCGTTGTATTCATCCTCGCCCAGCTCCTCGAGGGCCTTCTTCACGTCGTCCGACTCGGCCTCGTGGAAATAGTCCAAGATGTCCTCCTGGTGGTAGATGTCGATGTTATCCTCGATGTAATAGTTGATGTCGAGGTGGGTGCCGCTCGACACGATGCTCTCGATCTCCGACAGCAACTCGTCGAACTCCAACCCTTTGCCGTAGGCGATGTCCTCCAGCGGGATCTTCTTATCGATGTTCTGGATGATACCAATCTTCAGTGCTGAGTTGTTGACCACCGACTTCACCACCATGTCGTTGGGGCGGGTGATCTCGTTCTCCTCCACGTATTCCTTGATGAGCTTGATGAAGGGCTCGCCGAATTTTTCGGCCTTGCCCGCGCCCACGCCCGCGATTTGGGTCATCTCCTCCTTGGTGATGGGGTATTGGATGGCCATGTCCTCGAGCGACGGGTCTTGGAAGATGACGAAAGGCGGCAGGCCGTTCTGTTTGGCGATGGTCTTGCGCAGGTCTTTCAGCAGGGCGAAGAGGGTCTTGTCGGCGCCGCCGTCCTTGTTGGCGCCCATGGCGGCCATGGTCTCGGGATCGTCGTCCTCGGAGCCTTCATAGTCGTGGTCTTTGACCAGCATGATGGTGTAAGGCTTCTTGATGAAAGCCTTGCCTTCCTTGGTAATCTTCAGGATGCCGTAGTTCTCGATGTCCTTCGACAGCAGCTTGTTGACCAAGGCCTGACGGATGACGGCGGTCCAATACTTGTCGTCGTGTTCGTCGCCGGCGCCGAAGAACTCGTTGTTCTCCTGTTTGGCGGCCTTGATGTCGCCGGTGAGTTTGCCGGCCAGCAGCTCGGCGATGTGTTTGGTCTTGAAGAGCTGCTTGGTGTCTTCCACGGCTTCGAGGACGAGCTTAAGGTCTTCCTTGCCGTCGAATTTCTCCTTGGGTGAGCGGCAGTTGTCGCACGATCCGCAGTTCTCCTTATTATATTCCTCACCAAAATAATGCAGCAGCAGGCGGTGACGGCAGACGGCCGACTCGGCGTATGTCACTGTCTCGTTGAGCAGTTCGCGTGCAATCTCTTGCTCGGCGACGTTCTTGCCTTTGTTGAACTTCTCCAGCTTATGGATGTCCTCATAGTCGTAGAAGGCGATGCAATTGCCTTCGCCGCCGTCGCGACCCGCACGACCGGTCTCCTGGTAGTAGCCTTCGAGGCTCTTGGGGATGTCGTGGTGGATGACGAAGCGCACGTCGGGCTTGTCAATGCCCATGCCGAAGGCGATGGTGGCCACGATGACGTCGACTTCCTCCATGAGGAACTTGTCTTGGTTCTCCTTGCGCGTCTGGCTGTCGAGGCCGGCGTGGTAGGGCAGGGCGCGGATGCCGTTGACGGCGAGCGTCTCGGCCAGCTCCTCCACCTTCTTGCGGCTGAGGCAGTACACGATGCCTGACTTGCCTGGGTTCTGCTTGATATATTTGATGATGTCCTTGATGACATCTTTGGTCTTGGGTCGTACTTCGTAATACAAATTCGGGCGATCGAACGACGACTTGAAGACCTTGGCGTCCATGATCTCAAGGTTTTTCATGATGTCGTTCTGCACCTTCACCGTGGCGGTGGCGGTGAGGGCGATGATGGGGAGGTTGTCGCCGATGGCGTTGATGATGGGACGCAGACGGCGGTATTCAGGACGGAAGTCGTGGCCCCATTCTGAGATGCAGTGTGCCTCGTCGATGGCGACGAACGAAATCTTGAGGCCGCGCAGGAACTCGGTGGTCTCGTCTTTGGTTAGCGACTCGGGAGCCACATAGAGCAGCTTGGTCTTGCCGCTCTTCAGGTCTTCCTTCACCTCCATCAGCTCGGCTTTCGAGAGCGACGAGTTCATCACATGCGCGATGCCCAGCTCCGTGCCGAAGTTGCGGATCATGTCGACTTGGTTTTTCATCAAGGCGATGAGCGGCGAGACGACGATAGCCGTGCCTTTCGACATCAACGCCGGCAGCTGGTAGCACAACGACTTACCACCACCCGTAGGCATCAAGACGAAGGTGTTGTTGCCGCCTAGGATGCTTTTGATAATCTCTTCCTGGTTCCCCTTGAACTGGTCGAAACCGAAAACATTCTTCAGTAGCTTGTGAATCTCAAGGTCTGCTTTTTTTGCCATGACGATCTCCTTTTGGTATTGTCCGAATTTTTGCGTTATTTTGCAATCTGAATTGAAAAACTGCGTTATTGCCAGAGAGCATTTCCGCTCCCAAATCAGCAAACACAAAGTTATAGCATTTCACCTATACGGCGCAAGTAATTTTTGAGAAAAGATGACAAAAAATGGAGAAATAATTCAATTTGCGGCTCAAATTATTGATAATGAATCGAGTGCAATCAATAGGCTAAAAGCCAGGCTTGACGACAGTTTCGCCGAAATCGTGGCTTTGATTCTCGAGAACAAGGGCAATCTTGTGTTTTCAGGCATCGGGAAGAGTGCTCTCATCGCGCAGAAGATTGTGGCCACGATGAACTCGACAGGCACCACTGCCGTGTTTATGCACGCCGCCGATGCCATCCACGGCGATTTGGGCATCGTGCGTGAGGACGACATCGTGGTCATTCTCTCGAAGAGTGGCGAGACGCCTGAGATCAAGATGCTGGTGCCGCTCATCAAGTTGAGAGGCAACAAGATCGTGGCCATGGTAGGTAATCGGCAGTCGTATCTTGCTACGCAGGCCGACTTCGTCCTCGACGTGACCGTCGACGAAGAAGCCATGCCAGGCAGCCTGGCCCCGACAAGCAGCACCACGGCCCAACTTGTCATGGGCGATGCCTTGGCACTGATATTGATGAAGTGTCGCGGCTTCTCCACCGCCGACTTCGCCAAGTTCCATCCTGGTGGTGCCCTCGGCAAACAGCTCTACCTACGTGTGAAGGATCTTTACGTCAACAACGAACGTCCCGAGGTGGGACCCGACGACAGCCTCACCCGTGTCATCATCGAGATGACCCACAAACGTTTGGGTGCTACCGTGGTGATGCAGGACGAACGCCTGTTGGGCATTATCACTGACGGCGACTTACGTCGTATGCTGATGAAATACCCAAACACCGAGCAGGTGAAGGCCTCGCAGATCATGACCTCCAACCCCAAGACCATCGATGCGGAGGCTTTGGTCGTCGATGCCCTGCACAAAATGAGAGCAAACAGTATCACCCAATTGCCTGTGGTGCATGAAGGAAAATATTTGGGGATTATTCATTTGCATGATATTTTGAAAGAAGGAATATTTTAATGGCCTCTGGCTTTTGGCCTCTGGCAATCTCAACAGAAGGAAAGAACTTCCTTTTACATGGAACTGCCAGTAGCCAGTAGCCAATAGCCAGCAGCCACTGAACAACTAAACAACTGAATAACTGAACAACTAAAAATGAAGCTGCGAACAGAAGATTTGGTCAAGAAATACGGTCAGCGCACTGTGGTCAACCAGGTGAATGTTGAATTGGAGCAAGGCGAGATTGTCGGTCTGCTGGGGCCCAACGGGGCGGGCAAGACGACCACGTTCTATATGGTGGTGGGGCTCATCAAGCCGTATTCCGGCAAGGTGTATCTCGACGATCAGGACATCTCCGACCTGCCTATGTACCGCCGTGCGCAGATTGGCATCGGCTATCTGGCGCAGGAAGCCTCGGTGTTCCGACAGATGACGGTGGAGGACAACATCGCCTCGGTGATGCAGTTCAAGAAAGGACTCAGTAAACAACAGCAAGCCGAAAAGCTAGAGGGCCTGCTCGACGAGTTCGGCCTGCAACATGTGCGTAAGAGCAAGGGCATACAGCTCTCAGGTGGCGAGCGTCGACGTACCGAGATCGCCCGTGCCTTGGCCGTCGACCCCAACTTCATCCTTTTGGACGAGCCTTTCGCAGGCGTCGACCCCATCGCCGTGGAGGACATCCAGCGCATCATCTTCAAGCTGAAGCGCAAAAACATCGGTGTGCTCATCACCGACCACAACGTGCATGAGACGCTGAGTATCACCGACCGCGCCTATTTGCTCTTTGATGGCAAGGTGCTCATGTCGGGCTCACCCGAGCAGCTGGCTGCCGACGAGCACGTCCGCGAGGTGTATCTGGGGCATAATTTCATTTTGCACAAGAAAGAGATGTAAAAAGATGGCATGAATTTGAAAATATATGTATTTTTGCAGATGTAACTAAAACAGAATGAAATGAATACAATTTCGATGAACAATTTGTGGAATTATCTGCAAGGGCTTTCTTTGACGGCAAGTAACCAACGCTGGTTGGCTGAAAGGTTGTTGGAAAGTTCTGAGAAAGAGGAGAATGTTGAAGAAATGTCGAGAAAGGAGTTGGAATTTCCGAAAATTGGTAAGGATTTCAAGGTTTCACAGGAAGTGCTTGATTTGGTTTGCGGCACATTGCCTGAAGATTTCGACTTTGACAAGGAAATTGAAATGATGTGGGAGGAGATGGCGCAATGAGATTGTTTATTGATACGAATGTTGTTGTTGATTTTTTAGGCAAACGAAAGCCTTTTTTTAATGATGCCGCAATTCTCTTTGAAATGGGGAAATTGGGAAAGATAGATATTGTTGTTTCTTCTTTGACCATTGTGAATTGTGCCTATATCCTTAAAAAACAGTTCTCAAATGAAATCATGCTTCCCAAAATCGATGATTTATGTAAAATGTTGTTGATCAGTTCAATTGACAGAAATGTTATTCTAAATGCTATTTCACTCAGACCTATTGACTTTGAGGATGCTGTACAATATGTTTCTGCCACTTCGTTTAATCCTGATGTTATTATTACACGAGATAAGAAAGGTTTTTCTGCGATTGGAATACCTGTTATGACTCCAGCAGAGTTTGTTGCTGTTTGTAGAGAATAAGGTTTTCTATTCGTGTGTTTTATGCTCTATCCCTTCCGCGAAAAACACTGAAAGCAACATATAAAGCACCATCACGAAAGGCAGGGCCACCAAGCGGAAGACGGCCACCGCAACTACGGCAACGATGAGGAAAATCCATCTGACTTCGTTGCCTTTCCATTTTGCCGATTTCATCTTGAACGAGAAGAAACGCAGGCGGCTCACCATCATGAATGAGAACACCAAGGTGAAGCCGAGGCAGGCCCAATAGCCCAAGACGCCATCGGTGAGGTGCCCCACTTGGCTGAGCGCCAAGGGCAACGAGGCGATGAAGATGGCCATTCCTGGAGCGGGCAGTCCGCGGAACGAAGTCTTTTGCGTGTCGTCGACGTTGAATTTGGCCAAGCGGATGGCCGAAAATACGGGCAATAAGAATGCCAAGCAAGGCAAGATGCTGATGCCCATCCACCTGACATCGGGCAGGTCGGTGGCGCGTACCATCAACCAATACATGATGAAACCAGGTGCGACTCCCGATGCTACCACGTCGGCCAACGAGTCAAGGTCGGCACCGATGGGCGATTTGGCATGGAGCATGCGTGCAGCAAAGCCGTCGAAGAAGTCGAAGAGCCCTGCCACGAAAATCATGACAGCCGCCTTGACGGGCATTCCACAGGCGATGAAAAGGACGGACATGCAGCCCGATACCAGGTTGCCGCAGGTGATGGCGTTGGGGATGTGTTGCTTGATGGACATGGTGTTTTATTTTGTGCAAAGGTAGCGCTTTTTTCAAAAAAGCGCTACCTTTGCACAAAATCTAAATCGATTTATGCAGCATCAGTTTTATTCCTTGCAGAAGGTTGCGGAAGTCGTTGGCGGACAGATTGTCGGAGCACAGGTTGAGCGCAAAATCAGTGATTTGCTTATCGACAGTCGCCACTTGATGGATCCAAGCCAAGCCCTATTTTTTGCCTTAAAGAGCCATCGTAACGACGGCCATAAGTATATCGAAGATCTTTATGAAAGAGGTGTACGTGCCTTTGTGGTGAGTCAACAGCCGGTGACCGCCTGCCCGGGCGCTTCGTTTGTCGTTGTGACAAACACCTTAAAGGCATTGCAGGCCTTGGCTTCCTATCACCGCCAGCAGTTCGACATCCCTGTCATAGGCATTACGGGCAGCAACGGCAAGACTATCGTCAAGGAATGGCTCTATCAGATGCTGAGCCCCGACTACAGCATTGTGCGCAGCCCCAAGAGCTACAACTCGCAGGTGGGCGTGCCGCTCTCGGTGTGGCAGATGAACGAGAATGATGAACTGGCCATCTTCGAGGCCGGCATTTCAGAGCCTGATGAGATGATGGCACTGCAAGACATCATTCGTCCCACCATAGGTGTGTTTACCAACATTGGACAAGCCCACGAGGAGAACTTTATCAACCGCGCACAAAAGGTAGGGGAGAAGATGAACCTCTTTACCAAGGCCGAGTCGCTGGTCTATTGCATGGATTATTCCGAGATCCAGCAGGTGGTCATCCGCTCGGGCATGGCCTCGAAGGTGAAGCTGTTCACTTGGAGCCGAAAGTTCGATGAGGCCGACCTCTTCATCAAGGAGGTCACGATTGGCGAAAAGCAGACTGTGGTGCAATGCTGCTACCACGATGCCCTGATGCCGTTCACCATCCCTTTCACCGATGCCGCTTCCATCGAGAATGCCATCCACTGCATTGCCGTGGGGCTGTTGATGAAGATGAGCCCAGAGCTCATTGCCAGCAGGCTGATGTCGTTGACCTCCATCGCCATGCGTCTGGAGATCAAGGCAGGCATGAACAATTGCACCATTATCAACGACTATTACAACTCCGATGTCAATTCGCTCTCCATCGCCTTGGATGTGTTGAGGCAGCAGCATCAGCACCAACGCAATGTGGTCATTCTGTCCGACATCTTGCAGAGTGGCCGCAACGAGATGGACCTTTATGACGAAATCGCCCAGCTTTTGAAGGCCAAGGGCGTCGACATGCTCATTGGTATCGGTGAGGGCATCTCGCGCCAATCCAGCAAGTTCGACTTGGAATCTTATTTCTACCCCAATGTGGCCGACTTCTTGGCACATTTCCCCTTCTCCAAGTTCAACAACCAGACGATCTTGCTGAAGGGTGCCCGCGCCTTTGAATTCGAGCAGATTGGCATGGAGCTGCAGGAAAAGGCGCACGAGACTGTGCTTGAAATCAACTTCAACCATTTGGTGAGCAACCTCAACCACTTCCGATCGAAGATCAAGCCTGAAACCAAGCTCATGGTGATGGTGAAGGCCTTCGGCTATGGTAGTGGCAACCTTGAGGTGTCGAATATCCTGCAATTCCATAATGTCGATTATCTCACTGTGGCCTTCGCCGACGAGGGCGTGGAGTTGCGCCGTGCGGGCATCAACCTGCCCATCATGGTGATGAGCCCTGAGGTGAATAGCTACGACAACATCATCAAGTATCACTTGGAGCCTGAGGTGTTCAGCTTCCGCAACTTGGAATTCATCGAACGGGCCATTGAGAATCTCGCCTTGCCCGAGGCGCATCCGCTGAATGTGCATATCAAGCTCGACACGGGCATGCACCGCTTGGGCTTCTCGAAAGACGAACTGCCCGAGCTCATCCGTCGCATCCAAGCCAACCCCATGCTCCACGTGAGGAGTGTATTCTCGCATTTGGCCACGGCCGACAACCCTGCCGAGGACGAGTTCACCTTGAGCCAGATCCATAACTTCGAGGAGGGTAGCCAGATGATAGCTGAGGCCTTCCCGCACGTCATCCGACACATTCTCAATACGGCAGGCATCTCGCGTTTCCCGCAGTACCAGTTCGACATGGTACGGTTGGGCATTGGCTTGTATGGCGTGCCCACCTGCGAGGCTGATAAGGGCTTGCTGCAGCCAGTGGTGTCGCTTAAGACGACCATCAACCAGATCAAGCACATTCCGGCGGGCGACAGCATCGGATACAACCGCCATGGCCATGCCGAACGCGACATGCGTCTCGGCATCGTGCCCATCGGCTATGCCGACGGTCTCTCGCGCCTATTGGGCAATGGCAATGGTACCTTTTACGTGAACGATAAACCTGTGAAGATCGTAGGCGATATTTGCATGGACATGTGCATGCTCGACTTGACTGATGTGGAGGCTGCCGAAGGCGACACTGTGGTCATCTTCGATGCTGAGCACGACATCAATGATATCGCCAAGGCCTGCCAGACCATACCTTACGAGATCATGACGCGTGTGTCGCAGCGGGTGAAGCGGGTTTACTATCAGGAATGAGGAGTTAGGAGTTGTTCAGTTGACGCTTTGCGTCATTGACTCCGTCGAATCTTCGATTTGCGAGGAGGCACGACGAAGCAATCTAGGGTTGAGCCTTTAGT
>CADBGN010000008.1:0-16308 GCA_902794155.1 uncultured Bacteroidia bacterium | reverse complement strand
TTGTTCAGTTGACGCTTTGCGTCATTGACTCCGTCGAATCTTCGATTTGCGAGGAGGCACGACGAAGCAATCTAGGGTTGAGCCTTTAGTTGTTCAGTTGTTCAGTTGTTCAGTTATTCAGTTATTCAGTTAGGAGTTAGGAGTGAGGAATAAAAGGAATAAGGAATATTTGTTTTCTCCTTAGATTAACCCCATTGAAATGCTTGCATTAATTTCATCGAAATACTTTGCATTCGGCGGAACCAATCTTCGATTTCGATGGGGCCAATGACGTAGTGCCCTGCATACAAACAAGAACCGGCAGCTTGCGCCGCCGGTTCTCTGTCAAAAAGTATGAAAAGGAAAAATTTACTTAATCCTCCTTGCGGCGTTTGCCGACGAGGTAGGCTGCGCCAAGGGCGGTCAGCACGGCGATGCCAGTGCCGAGGGGGGCGTCAGCGTTTTCATCGCCACCATGGTTAGGCAGGCCGCCGCCTTCAGCGAAAGTGGTCATGCTCAGTCCGAGGACGATAGCTAATGTCAGTGCTAATTTCTTCATTGTTCTTTCTAAGTTTTATGTTTGTCTGTGTGTTTAACTATCTTTATTTAGCTTATTTGGCTTTTAGCTCTTAGCCGTTAGCTATTAGCTTGGTTTGCGACCGTGCTAATAGCTAACAGCTAATGCTAACAGCTTATATTCACTTCACGACCACCTTTTGGACCTTGACGTTGCTGCCGTTGACGAGGCGGATCATGTAGACGCCTGCGGCGGCCTTGACGTTGACGCTGGCGCAGCCGTTGATGCTTTCGCTGCTGATGATGCGGCCGTTGACATCCATCACCTGGACAGTGGCGTTGCCTTCGTTGTTGATGACGAAGCTGCCGTTGCTGAAGAAGGCGAAGTCGTCGTCGGCGTTACCGGTGGCGAAGACCAGGCGGAAGCGGCTGGCGTAGTCGGTGGTGCTGGCCTCGAAGCTGTAGCTAGGAGTGCTGAGCAGGTTGACGTCGTTGCCGGTCATGTTGTCGATGAGGTGGAGGTAACCGAGTTCAACATCTTCGGTGTTGAAGGTGAGGGTGTAGGTGCCGTTTTCGGCAGCGCGGAAGCTGACGGGCATCTCGCCTTGGTTCTCGGTGTAGACCACAGCGTAGTCGTTGCCATCCACGTTCATGTAGATGCGGCTGCCGTTGCGGAAGCTCATGCTGCCGAGGTTATGGCCTTGGCCGAAGCGCACGCGGGCTTGACCGACGGTCTTGTTGCCGCGGCTCACGTTCATGTTGATCATACCGCTTCTGTTGGCCTTGGCAGGAGCTTCGGTAGCATATTGGACCTTACCAGTGGCGCTGTAGTTGATGAAAGCACCAGTGCAAGGAGCAAGACCCACATTTGAAGACGACAGGTTGTAAGTGTTGTCATTATTTAAGGTATAGAAGTCGGCTTCCATCACTTCGCCATCGGCATCGACATAGTTGATGTAAGCGTTGCAGGTGAACATGTTGCCAACGAGTTTCCAACCGTTCCAGTCATCAGTGGATTCACCGTCGAAAGTATAATCTCTGGTCTCGGAGTAGTTGTTGCTCTTACCAGTGGTACCAATGAATTCCAGAGTGGTGTCATCTTGGTTGGCATAGAGGTAACCTTCACCGTAAAGCATACCAGGATTGCCGCTACCGCTGCTGGTGGGCTCGGAGAGGAAGGAGATATGTCCCGGGTTGGCCTGGTAGTTGATCCATTCGAGTTCTTCGGTGGGATCGAAGGCATAGAGGTCATATTCGCCCTCAAGAATATTGTCGACGAGGCTCCAGGTAGAACCGTCGTTGCCAAACTTGGTGCGGCCGTTGAACGGGCTGGCAATGAAGTAGTAGTTGCCATCGCTTTCGCCGTAGCCAGCGATTTCCTTTTCCATGGTGACTCTCAAGGTAGCAGCGCTTTGTTTCAGCTGACCACCGTCCTTGATGGTGATGGAACCAGTGCCGATAGTGACCTTGTTGGCATTGGCAACATAGTTGGCAGGAATGACAGCAGCGGCATCGATGCGCACGTTGTTATCAGCGGTAGGCAGAGCTGCGACGGCATTGCCTTCGGCATCTTTCCAGTTGCTAACAACATTCCAATTACCAGCGGTAGCAAAGACCAGCATATCGTCCTTGGTCTTGAAGAAAGACGAAGCCCAACCGCTTTCCTCGTTGTCCGCTTCGCAAATGCCCTTCACTTGCCATGCGTAAGGCGTGTTGGGAGTCAAGTCAGTGACATTATAGGTAGTGGCAGTGACAGGAACTTCAACAATGCTATTCTCCGTAGAAACGTAGATAGCGAAGTTTTCAGCGGCATAGGCCGGGTCTTGGCCACGGGCCTGGAAGGTCATTTGGCCACCCATTTGAATGCCGGAGAGAATCAACCAGTTGTCAGGAGTCAGAGCGCCGTAATCATTGTTGTAGCTTTCCGATACAATGCCGTATGTGCCATCCACATTGCTGCTGGGTGAAGAAGCAATTTGCCATGTGAAGCCATCACCATCCAAATCCATATTGGTGAATTCGACAGGCATGTTGCCGCCGCAGTCTTCGAAGTCTTGGGAATAAACAACCGTTCCAGCGGCGTTGGTCACTTCAATGTTGTCAACAATCAGTTGGAACATGTCGGAAATGTCGTAGTGGCGGATGGCCACAGAACCGATGCCTTCGTATTGGCTCAGGTCAACAGTGTAAGTGGTCAAGGTGCTGGTGGTGATGATATCGTCGCCGGCAGGATTCCAGGGACGGTATTGCAGCACATAGCTGTCGCTGGTGCCTTCCCAACTCAGGTCGGCAGTGGTGAAGGAGATGTTCTCTTCTGCAAGGTCGGTGGGTTTGGTGCAAGGACTTGCAGCGGAGGTGAAGGTCACTTCAGCAGACCAGCAGCTTTCGCCAGTGCGATCGGTGGAGCGGACCTTTACGGTATAGGCGGTTTCATAATCCAAGCCAGTGAGAGTGAAAGGATTGCTGTTAGCTTCAATCAGGTTAGTTTCGTCGCCATTGACGCAAATCTGCCAAGCCGTGGCGGTGCCGTTTTCGGTCCAGCTCAGGGCAACGCTGTGGGCTTCGGGTGTGCCGGCAGTGAGATCCGTGGGTTTAGGCATGGCTTGGGTGCCGATAGTATAGAGCACCATGCCGTCGCTTACGCTGCTAGGCTTGGTGAAGAGAGTGGTTCCACCTTCGCTGAAGGTGAAGGAGGTTTCACTAGCATAGCTGCCATTCACCCAAACGAATTCATAATAATCTCCACAAAGGGTGAGGGTGCCCGTTTCTGAATAGCCATTTTCGATGGTCAAAGTGGCAATGATGTCGCAGCCTTCCACAACTTGGATAGCGTTGCCATTCCAACCGTCGCCGTAGCTGTCGTTCAGGGTATATTCAATGACGCGGCCGCCGATGCAGTCGGGAGTGGTGAAGCTGGTGCTCACAGATTCGCTGGTGCCAGCGGCATCGCAGTCGGCAGTCACTGTGACGTTGTAGGTGGTTGACAACTCAACATTGAAGGTGTAAGGGCTGGTTTGGCCAGTAACTGGCGTGCCATTGATGTCAATGATGAAACCATTGGCAGCAGTGCCGTCCCAAGTGATGGTGGCAGTTTCGCCATCGGTGGTGGCAGCAAGGTTGGTGGGTTTCGGACACGCAGGAGGAGCGCTAATGATAACATTGTCGACGCCAACGCCGTAACCATAGTTGTCAGTGTGCTCAAAAGCCAGCTGATAAGTAGCGCTGGTGTTGGGAAGAGCAATGTCCTCTTCAGTGGTCCATGAAGCCACAGCACCCGTATATTCTACGAGTTGGGTCCATGTTCCAGTGGAGGAAGTGCGGTAGTACACTCTCAGTTCATCGATATCGCCAGCCCAAGAGCGTTGAACGTGCATGAAGCTCAGCGTGGCGGATGTAACCGACGAAAGGTCGATTGTTGGGGTGATCAGTTTGGTGACATCTCCAGTGGTAGAATGTTTGATCAAGGCATTGTATGTGCCTAGACCTGCACCAGTGCTAGAAGAATAGTCACCCGATCCGACACTCCACGTGCCAGGACCGTCGGTTGTCCAGCCCGTAGGCATGGAACCACCTTCAAAACCTTCGCTAAATAGCGTTTGAGCATTCGCTACGCCAAAGATGGCGAAGCAAAGCATCATCAAGAAGATAGAAATTTTCTTCATTTTAATTTGTAATTAGTTGATTAGTAATTGATTGAATTAAAACATGTATATTTTTTTACACTTTTCCGCTGCAAAAATAATAATTATTTTAATACAAAGAGAAAAATGTGGAAAATTGGCGAAATTTTTTTTATAGTTGTTCAGTTGTTCAGTTGTTCAGTTAGGAGTTGTTCAGTTGACGCTTTGCGTCACTGCGAGGAACGTCATTGCGAGGCACGAAGCAAAACGAAGCAGTCTAGAGTCGAATCTTAAGTTCAGTTGTTCAATTGTTCAGTTGTTCAGTCAGGAGTTGTACAGTTTGGAGTTAGGAATGTAGGGCTGAGTGTGGGACTATTAATTAATAAGGTGGAAGACGATAGTGAGTTGGTCAGGGTAGGGACGCATTCATACGTCAAAGGGGCACAATGTGGCAGCCGTACCAGTTGGGTTGGTGGGATAATAAAAAACCCGACGCATTGCGTCGGGGTGTGGTAAAATTGGCCCTTCGGGGCCTTCGCTCCTTCGACAGGCTCAGGACTCAGGTCTCAGGACTCAGGAACCGAGGGCTTAGGGACATTAGTTCTTAGCCGTTCAAAGCCTCGGCGCCGCCTACGATGTCGATCAGCTCGTTGGTGATGACGTTTTGGCGGGCCTTGTTGTATTGGATCTTGAGCTCCTGCGACAGCTGGTCGGCGTTGTCGCTGGCGATGTGCATGGCCGTCATGCGGGCACCGTGCTCGGCCGTCAAGGCATCGAGCATGATAGAGTAGAAGTTGGTGCGCACCACTTTGGGGATCAGCTGGTTGATGAAGGTCTCCTTGTCGGGCTCAACGATGTAGTCGAAGTTTGGCCCTTCGCTCGCCGCCACGGCCTTCAAAGGCAGCGCCACCTCGCGGGTAGGCACCTGCACGCCGGCGTTCTTGAAGTGGTTGAGGATCAATTCCACGCGGTCGACCTTATGGCTGAGGAACAAGTCCACCATCATGTCGCTGACCTCCATGGCCAGCTCATACGACATCTTCTCGGCCAGAGGCTCGTAGGTCTTCTCCACTTTGATGCCGAACTTCTTGGCGTAGTCGTTGATTTTCTTGCCAAAGAGGAAGACGGGGACGTTGTCCGCTCCCAGGTTCTCGACGTATTCGTCGTACACCTGCTTGAAGAGCTTGCTGACGCTGGAGTTGTAGACGCCACAGAGGCCGCTGCTCGACGAGATGGCCATCAGTGCCACTCTCTTCACCTCGCGTTTTTCGGCCAGCGGGATGCTGACTTCGCCCTCAAGCGAGCCGAGGTAGTTAGAGAGGGCCTCGCTCAGCTTGTTCTTGTAAGGCAGAAAGCGTGTCGTGATGCCTTCGGTCTTCTTCAGCTTGGCCGCCGACACCATCTTCATCGCACTCGTGATCTTCTGTGTGGAGGCGACGGAGCTGATGCGGGCTCGTATTTCTTTTAGTGATGCCATTTTTCTTGCTTTTGGCTACTGGCTACTGGCCTTTGGCTTTTGTTGGCTGTTAGCTTTTAGCTGTTAGCCATTAGCTTAGATGGTACTAAGGCTAACAGCTAATGGCTAATAGCTAACGGCCCATTGCCAGAGGCCAGAAGCCAGAAGCAATTAAACGAAGTGTTCACTCAAATTCAAAGCTTCCTCCTTCAAGACCGCCTTGATGTCGTCGTCGATCTTGCCAGCGCGGAGCTGCCCCATCACGTCTTTGTGCTTGACTTCCATCATGTCGAGGAACTGCTTTTCAAACTCCTGCACCTTGTTCTCGGGCACTTTGCTCAGCAGGCCGTTGGTGCCGCAGAAGATGATGGCCACCTGCTTCTCGACGGGCATGGGCGTGTATTGCGGTTGCTTCAGCAATTCGACGTTCTTGCGGCCCTTGTCAAGGATGGCCAAGGTGGCGGCATCGAGTTCGGCGCCGAACTTCGAGAAGGCCTCCATCTCGCGGAACTGGGCTTGGTCGAGTTTCAGGGTGCCTGCCACCTTCTTCATGGACTTGATCTGTGCGTTACCACCGACACGCGACACCGAGATGCCGACGTTGATGGCGGGACGGATGCCAGCATTGAAGAGGCTGGTTTCCAAGAAGATTTGTCCATCGGTGATGGAAATTACGTTGGTGGGGATGTAAGCCGACACGTCGCCAGCCTGCGTCTCGATGATGGGCAGTGCGGTGATGGAGCCGCCGCCTTTCACGATGTCCTTGATGCTGTCGGGCAGGTCGTTCATCTGGCGTGCCACGTCGTCGTTCTTGATGATCTTGGCGGCGCGCTCGAGCAGACGGCTGTGGAGGTAGAAGATATCGCCAGGGTAGGCCTCACGTCCTGGGGGACGACGCAGGATCAGCGACACCTCACGGTAGGCCACGGCCTGTTTCGAGAGGTCGTCGTAGATGATGAGTGCGTGACGGCCCGTGTCGCGGAAGTACTCGGCGATGGCGACGCCAGCGTAAGGGGCGTAGAACTGCATGGCGGCGGGTGAGGATGCCGGGGCGCTCACCACGATGGTGTAGTCCATGGCACCATGTGCCTCAAGGGTGTCGACGAGGTTGGCCACGGTGCTACCTTTTTGTCCCACAGCGACATAGATGCAATAAACGGGGTCACTGTTCTTGAAGTTGTCCTTTTGGTTGATGATGGTATCGATGGCGATGGCGGTCTTACCCGTTTGGCGGTCGCCGATGATAAGCTCACGTTGGCCGCGGCCAATGGGGATCATGGCGTCGATGGCTTTGAGACCCGTCTGCAGGGGTTGGTTCACGGGCTGACGGAAGATGACACCAGGAGCCTTGCGCTCCAGCGGCATCTCGTAGGTCTTGCCTTGGATGGGCCCCTTGCCGTCGATGGGTTGTCCAAGGCCGTCGACCACGCGACCCAACAAGCCTTCGCCGGCCATGACGGAGGCGATGCGCTGGGTGCGCCTCACCGTCTCGCCTTCTTTGATGCCCTCGGTGGGACCGAGCAGCACCACGCCGACGTTGTCTTCCTCAAGGTTGAGCACTACACCCATGGTGCCGTTCTCGAACTCAACGAGCTCGTTCGACTGCACCTTGTCGAGGCCGTAGACGTGTGCCACACCGTCGCTCACTTGCAGCACCTTGCCAATCTCCTCGAACTGCACCTTGTTGCTCATGTTCTGGAGCTGCATCTGCAGGATGCTTGATATTTCACTTGGTTTGATGTTTGACATGTATGTTGTGTTTATTGTTTTCTTCTTTTTTATTTGGCTTCTGGCTTTTGGCCTTTGGCTTCTGGCTTTCCCCTGCTTTAGGAGATCGCGGATCAAGTCCGCGATGACGCTCTGGGGGAAAGGTCTGCCAACAGCCAGTAGCCAATGGCCAGTAGCCTATTTCAACTTGTTTTTCAGCGCATTCAGCTGCCCTGCCACGCTGGCGTCCATCCGCGTGTTCTCGATGTCGAGGATGAAGCCGCCGATGAGGCTTGGGTCAATCTTGGCATCAATCTGTGCTTCGGCATCAAAGGTCTGCTTGATGAAGGCCTTGATTTTGTCGTAGCTTGACTCTGTCAGCTCTGTTGCGGTGGTGACGCGTGTGTTGAGGATGCCGTGTTTGGTGCGGTACATCTCCATGTATTTCAGCGCGATGAGGAACATCTTGTCCTCCCGTTTTTGTTCGGCCACGAAGGCAATGAACTGTTTCAAGGTGTCGTGCATGGGGTTGCCTACGGCCATCTCAATCAGCTTCACCTTTTCCTTTGGGGCCACGATGGGGTCGGCCAGCACCTCGTTGAACTGGGCGATGGCCAGGCTGTAGTTGTGGGCAAAGTGCGACAGGCCGTTGTAGATGGCATCTTCGCAGCCTTGCTCTTGGGCGATCTGAAACAGCGCCCGCGCATATCTCACCGATATCTTTCCGTTGTCCATAGCTTAGGCTTCAATGCGGGGTGGGTTGTTTTTGAGCAGTTGCTCGATATAGGCGTTTTGCGAAGATTTGTCGCTCAGTTCGCGTTGCAACAGCTTTTCGGCAATGTCGACGCTGAGGGCGATGACCTCGTTCTTGATGTTGGCCATGGCCTCTGCTTGTTCCTTTTCAATCTTCAGGCGAGCGTCGGCCACGATCTTTTCGGCTTCCTGTCGGGCCTGCGTCTTGGCTTCTTCGATGAGTTGGGTCTTCAGGTCCTGGCTCTCCTTCATGATCTTGATCTGCTCGGCTTGTGCCGCAGCCATGGTCTCCTGCCGTTTTTGTTCGATGCCGGCGAGGGCGTTGTTGGCTTCTTCGGCGGCCAGCAGCGAGTCAGAGATGTGGGCATTGCGTTTCTCGACAGCGCCCATAATCATCGGCCAGCCTGCTTTCGCCAAGATGATGAGCACGATGACGAAGGCAATGAGCATCCATATCACTAATCCACTTTCGGGAAGAAATAGATCCATGTTTGGTGTTGTTTAAAGGTTAATGCTTGGGGCTTAATCCCCCCAGCCCCCTAAAAAGGGGGAGGAGAAAGCCCCAAGCGGGGTTGAGTTTAAATTAGCCGAGCGAAGCCAGCAGGCAGACGACGATGGCGAACAGCGTTGCACCTTCGACGAGAGCGCCGGCGATGATCATGCCCGAGCGGATGCCATCGGCGGCTTCAGGCTGACGAGCCATGGCTTCCATGGCCGACTGGCCGATTTTACCGATGCCCATACCGGCACCAATCACTGCAATAGCGGCTGCGATAGCGGCCAAACCAGGCACGTACGATACGGCTTCAAGGATGGTTGATAATAACATGGTGTTTAAAGTTTAAGTGTTTATTGTTAGATTTAAAGATTTAAGATTCAAAGATTTAATATTTCAGGATTTGTTTTAGTTCGTTTGGCTTTTAGCTTTTAGCCGTTAGCTATTAGCATAGCAGCTACTGAGCTAACAGCTAATGGCTAATAGCCTATTTTGCATTTATCATTTAATTTAGCATTCAACATTCATTATTCATGTTTAGGTTCTTCTTGTGCCATGCCGATGAAAATCGACGACAGCATAGTGAATACGTAGGCCTGGATGTAGGCCACCAGCAGCTCCAAGGCCGTCATGAAGATGGTCATGAAGATAGAGACGACGCTCATCACGCCTCCCATGCCAGCGCCATACATGCCGCCAATGATGAAGATCAAGGCCATGAGCACCATGATGACGATGTGACCAGCCAAGATGTTGGCGAATAGACGAACCATCAGGGCGAAGGGCTTGGTGATGGTGGAGATGAGCTCGATGATGGGCATCAGCGGGAAGGCCTTCAGGAAGACGGGCACGTCGGGCCAAAGGATGTCCTTCCAGTAATGGCGGTTTCCGAAGAGGTTCACGAAGAAGTAGGTCATCAAGGCAAGCACGACGGTGATGCTCAGGTTGCCCGTCACGTTGGCGCCGAAGGGGAAGAAGGGGATGAGGCCGAACAGGTTGGCGAAGAAGATGAAGAAGAACACCGTTAATAAATAAGGTGCGAACTTCTTCACTTTCGCTTCGCGGATGTTGGGCCTGACGATGCCGTCCAAGACCATATAAGTGAGCCATTCCACCAGACCTTGGTATTTGGTGGGTTTGGCCATGGGGTCTTTCTTGTACTTGCGCGCGGCAGGCAGGAAGAAGGCCACCAGGAAGATGCAGGTAACGAAGATGCCGAAGGCGTTCTTGGTGAACGAGATGTCGAAAGGTCGCGAGAGGCTGCCGTCGGCTTTCACCTCGACCAGTTTGCCTGGGTATTTCTCGGCACTGATGGGCGGGATGTAGAAGTTGGCGCCTTTGTGGTTGAAGGTCTCGCCTTCCTTCAGCTCGCAGACGTGCTTCGACGAGAAGCAGTGCCAGCCGCCGCCGTCCTTGCATTTGACGATGACGGGCAGCCACACGCACACAGGCTCGCCTTTGATTTCCGTGATGTGGAAACAATAGGAGTCGCCCGTGTGGCCGAAGATGAACGACTTGGCGTCGAACTTCTCCTTCTTGGGCTCCTGCACGCTGTCCTGCGCGAAGCTCAGCATGGGGGCAAACGCCATCCATGCGAAAAGAAGGAAGAAGATGCTATGTTTCAAAACATTTTTCATGCTTTGTTTTCTTTGTTCAGATGTTTGGTATAATGGATGTAGACGAAGGTCTCGACGACCAAGCCAATCAGGTAGGCCGATGCCGCGATGATGATGAAAGCCTTGCTCCCCACCTTGACCAGGAAGATGTAGAGCACAATCATCGCCACCGTCAAAAGTATCTTGATACCTTTGTAGATATAGAGCCAAGTGATTTTGTCGGGATGCGCTTCCACGTTCTTTTTCATCAGGTGGCAATAGAAGGCACCCAAGACCATGAAGAGGTTGGGGGCAGTGACCATCCAGTTGTTCCACCACGCCTTGTCGGCGAAGAAACAGAGCAGGATGCCGTCCAAGACGATGCAGACGAGCAGGAAAACAGCAAGATATATGGTCAGTGCGTTCTTTTTCATAGCTCTACGCAGATGGTCAGTTGGTTGTCGTGGTTCTCGGTGAAGCCGCCCTTGATGGCAAACTCGTGATGCTCGCCCTTGGTGTCGGTGAGGCTGACCTTGCCAGCCTCAAGGATGGCGACGATGGCGGCGTGATGCTCAAGCAGGGTGAAAGGTCCCATCATGCTCGGCACCGTGACGGAGCTGGCTTCGCCTTCAAACAAGGTATTGCTCGGGGAAATGATCTCGACTTTCATACAAGTGATGTTTTTGACATTTGACCTAGGTTAACTATGACAGAGCCTTTTATCCTCATGGCGGAGGAACATCCGCCATCCCTCGTGCCGAAGGGTTGTCTTTCTCGGCGTGAGGGATTGCGGGTCAAGCCCGCAATGAGGGTTAAAGGCTGAATGGAGTGCCTTTTGGTCTCATATCTTTTGTTTCGATTCATCTCACCTTATTAATTATTAGCGTTCTTGAGGAGTTCTTCACCTTTGGCGATGGCATCGTCGATGGTGCCCACCAGGTTGAAGGCGGCCTCAGGATATTGGTCGACTTCGCCGTCCATGATCATGTTGAAGCCACGGATGGTCTCTTCAATCGGCACCATCACACCCTTCAAGCCGGTGAACTGTTCGGCCACATGGAAAGGCTGCGACAGGAAGCGCTGCACACGGCGGGCGCGGTGGACGACGATCTTGTCCTCCTCCGAGAGTTCCTCCATGCCGAGGATGGCGATGATGTCCTGCAGTTCCTTGTTGCGTTGCAGCAGTTGGATGACGCGCTGGGCGGTGTTGTAGTGCTTCTCACCGATGATGTTCGGGTCGAGGATGCGCGAGGTGGAGTCGAGCGGGTCGACGGCAGGGTAGATACCCAATTCAGCGATCTTACGGCTCAACACCGTGGTGGCATCCAAGTGCGAGAAGGTGGTGGCAGGGGCGGGGTCGGTCAAGTCGTCGGCAGGCACGTAGATGGCTTGCACTGAGGTGATGGATCCGTTCTTGGTGGAGGTGATGCGCTCCTGCATCTGACCCATCTCGGTGGCCAGGGTGGGCTGATAACCCACAGCCGAAGGCATACGACCGAGCAGTGCCGACACCTCGGAACCAGCCTGAGTGAAACGGAAGATGTTGTCGATGAAGAGCAGGATGTCGCTCACACCATCGTCCAACTCGTCGCGGAACGACTCGGCCACGGTCAGGCCCGACAAGGCCACGCTCACACGTGCCCCAGGCGGCTCGTTCATCTGGCCGAAGACCAGAGTGGCCTGCGAGGTGGCGAGGGCTTTCTTGTCGATCTTCGAGAGGTCCCAGTCGCCTTCTTCCATGGCCTTGACGAATTCGTCGCCATATTTGATGATGCCTGACTCGATCATCTCACGGAGCAAGTCGTTACCCTCACGGGTACGTTCGCCCACGCCAGTGAACACCGAGTAGCCGTTATATCCTTTTGCGATATTGTTGATGAGCTCCATGATGAGCACCGTCTTGCCCACACCGGCGCCGCCGAAGAGGCCGATCTTACCACCTTTCAGGTAAGGCTCCAGCAGGTCGATGACCTTGATACCGGTGAAAAGCACCTCCTTCGAGGTGGCCAAGTCTTCAAACTTGGGTGCCTCGCGGTGGATGGGATATTCCGAGCTTCGGTCGAGGTTGCCGATGCCGTCGATGGCATCGCCCGTCACGTTGAGCAGGCGGCCCTTGATCTGGTTGCCGATGGGGATGGAGATGGGCTTGCCCAGCAGGTTGACCTCCATGCCGCGCATGAGGCCGTCGGTGGAATCCATGGCGATGGTACGCACTGAGTCCTCGCCGATGTGCTGTTGGCACTCGAGCACCACGCGCCTGCCGTTGGGGCGGATCACCTCAAGGGCATCGTGGATTTTCGGGAGGTCGGCTTCGCCGTTCTCGAAGTAGACGTCAACCACGGGGCCGATAATCTGTGTGATAGTTCCTTTTGACATGTTTATCTAGGTGTTTCTATTTTCGAAATATAGGAGAATAAAGCTGCAAATTTATCAATTATTTTTTTCCGTTTAGCGAAATGTGGAAAAAAAAGATTTTTCTCTTTTCTCTTCTTTTTCTTGTTTGGAATGCTTAATTTTGCCCCCTTAAATTATAGAATCAACAAAACGAAAATATATGCAAGACAAACTGCAAGAATTGACCGACAGGCTTTATAACGAGGGCTTGTCGAAAGGAAAACACGACGGTGAAGAACTCGTGCAGAAGGCACAAGCCGAGGCCGACCGCATCGTGGCCTATGCCAAGGCTGAGGCCGACCGCATCATTGCCCAGGCCAACAAAGAAGCCGAGGAGATGAAGACCAAGGTGAATGCCGACATCAAGATGGCGGCCACACAAAGCATCGCCGTGACGAAACAGGAAATCGAGAAGATGGTGGTGACCAAGACCGCTACCGAAGGCGTGAAGGCCAACATGGGCAATGCCGCCTTTGTGAAGGAACTGATTAGCAGCGTGGTGAAGGCTTTCAACCCACAGAATGCATCGCCCGTCGACTTGAATCTCATCCTGCCTGAAGCACTCAAAGCCGAAGTTGAGCCTTTCGTGAAGAACGAAATCGCCAACCAGTTCAAGGGCGAGGTGAAGGTGGACTACTCCAAGAAGATGAACGGCGGCTTCAAGGTCGCGCCTAAGGACGGCGGCTATGTGCTCCAGTTCACTGACGACGAGTTCACCCAACTCATCGCCAACTACCTGCGTCCCGCCACCAAGAAAATCCTCTTCGGCTGATGGATAACTATGTCTATATCGTGGCCGGCTTGCCAGAACTGACCTCGGGCTTCGAGAACACGGGCTTCGACTATGCCGCTGTGAAGGAGTCTATCATGGAGCTGCTCTCCGAGAAAGACCAGAAGCTGGTCGAACTCATGGAGGAAGGCTTCAATGAGGACAGCCTCGGCGCTGAGTTTTACGACAAGGCCGCCAAGAGCAAGAACCGTTTCATCCGCGAGTACTTCGACTTCGACGGTCGCCTGCGCAACATGAAGGTGAACTACCTGGCCAAGCGCCTCGGCAAGAAAGCTGAAGACTACACTTTGGAGCTGCCCGAGGCCGACTTCGAGGAAGGCAAGCAGATAGAGGAAATCCTTGCCGATGCCGACTTTGTGGAACGTGAGCAGAAAATGGACGAACTGAAATGGGAAAAGGCCAGCGACATCGCCCGCATGGACTACTTCAACATGAACGCCATCCTCGCTTTTTTGGTCAAGGCCAAGACCGTCCAGCGCTGGGCTGAACTTGATGAGACAAAAGGGGATGAGATGTTCCGTAAACTCGTCAAGGAGGTGCGTGGCACTTTTGGAGGTGTTAACAGTGCTACGACAATCACAGGAACAACCGCTCTTGAAATAGTTGAGGAAGAATGAGTTTTGAGTTTGTCGAAAGGTCGAAGGCCCCGACAAAATCTTTGAATTTTAAATTTTGAATATTGAATCTTAATATATGAAAACAACAGGAAAAGTTACAGGAATCATTGCAAACCTCGTCACTGTGGAGGTGGACGGCCCTGTGGCACAGAATGAGATCTGCTTCATCGACCTTGACGGCGTCGAGCTGATGGCAGAGGTCATCAAGGTGAACGGGAACAAGGCGTCCGTGCAGGTGTTTGAGAGCACCCGCGGTCTGCAGATCGGCGACAAGGTGGAATTCCAAGGCTACATGCTTGAGGTGACCTTGGGACCTGGTTTGCTTTCGAGCAACTTCGACGGCCTGCAGAACAACCTCGCCACCATGGAAGGTGTGTTTCTGAAACGCGGTGAATACACCAAGGCCCTCGACGAAGAGAAACTTTGGGACTTCACGCCTCTCGCCAAACCTGGCGACCAAGTGGTTGCCGCCGACTGGCTGGGCGAAGTCAAGGAAGGATGGCTGCCCCACAAAATCATGGTGCCGTTCAACTTCAAGGGCACATATACCGTGAAGAATGTGGTCGCCGCCGGACAATACAAGATTACCGACACCATCGCCACGCTGACCAACGCGGAAGGCGAGGAGGTGAAGGTGACAATGATGCAGAAATGGCCCGTCAAGGTGGCCGTGGGCGGCTATGTGGAGAAACCACGTCCCTTCAAGGTGATGGAGACGGGCGTACGTTGCATCGACACGCTAAATCCCATCGCCGAAGGCGGCACGGGCTTCATCCCCGGACCTTTCGGCTGCGGCAAGACCGTGTTGCAACACGCTCTCGCTGAGCAAGCTGATGCCGACATCATCATCATGGCGGCCTGCGGCGAGCGTGCCAACGAGGTCGTGGAGATCTTCACCGAGTTCCCCGAGCTGAAGGACAAGCACACGGGTCGCAGCCTGATGGAGCGTACCATCATCATCTGCAATACTTCGAACATGCCGGTAGCCGCTCGTGAGGCATCTGTTTACACGGCTATGACCCTCGGAGAATACTACCGCGCCATGGGCATGAAGGTGCTGCTGCTGGCCGACTCCACCTCGCGTTGGGCGCAGGCCTTACGTGAGATGAGTAACCGTTTGGAGGAACTGCCCGGTCAGGACGGATTCCCCGTCGACCTCTCGGCAATCATCTCCAACTTCTACGCCCGTGCGGGTTATGTGAAACTCAACAACGGTCAGTCGGGCTCCATCACCTTCATCGGAACGGTGTCGCCTGCTGGCGGTAACCTGAAGGAGCCTGTGACCGAATCCACCAAGAAGGCCGCCCGTTGCTTCTACGGCCTCTCGCAGAACCGCGCCGACAAGAAGCGCTATCCCGCCGTCGATCCCGTGGATTCCTACTCGAAATACCTCGAATATCCCGAAATCATTGAATATCTTGACAACAAGATTGAAAAGGGTTGGGTCGATAAGGTGACGAAGACGAAATACATCATCCGTAAGGGTAAGGATGCCTACGAGCAAATCAACATTTTGGGTGATGACGGCGTTCCGATGGCCTACCACGAGCAATATTGGAAGTCGGAACTCATTGACTTTGTGATACTTCAGCAGGACGCTTTCGACGAAATCGATGGCTCAACGCCACTTGAACGCCAAAAGTTTATGCTCGACCTTGTGCTCGAAATCTGCGACCGCAGCTTCAAGTTCGACAACTTCGAGGAGTGTACGACCTACTTCAAGGGCTTGATTAACATCTGCCGACAGATGAACTACTCGGAATTCAAGTCGGAAAACTTTGAAAAATATCTTGGACAGTTAAAGGAGGAACTGAAACATGAGTGAGAAAGCCTTTCAACGCATCTATACGAAGCTGACCGCCATCACCAAGGCCACCGTGACTCTTGAGGCGCAAGGCGTGGCCAACGACGAACTCGCTGTCGTGGCAGGTCGTTTGGCGCAGGTGGTGAAAATCAAGGACAACGCCGTCACCTTGCAGGTGTTTGGCGGCACGGAAGACATCCCGACCAACGCCGAAGTGACCTTCTTTGGCGAGCCGCCCACCTTGAACGTGAGCGACGAACTGGCCGGCCGTTTCTTCAACGCCTACGGCGAGCCTATCGATGGCGGTCCGGCTGTGGAGGGCGAGAAACGCCAGATTGGCGGCCCCTCCGTGAACCCCTACAAGCGTCGTATGCCTTCAGAGCTGATTCCAACGGGTATCGCCGGCATCGACTTGAACAACACTTTGGTTTCGGGACAGAAGATTCCGTTCTTCGCCGACCCCGACCAGCCTTATAATAAGGTGATGAGCATGGTTGCCCTCCGCGCCGATGTCGATAAGATTATCCTCGGCGGCATGGGCCTTTCTAACGACGACTACCTGTTTTTCAAAAACGAGTTTG
>CADBGN010000007.1 GCA_902794155.1 uncultured Bacteroidia bacterium | reverse complement strand
TGAATACAAGAAAGAAGAGAATCTGTTCACTGAGGGAATACTGATAGAAAAATATGCGGAATTCAAGAACGAGTTCCGACGCTTGTACACCTCCCTGTTCAAAACACCTGAACGATACATGGACATCATCCGCCTGCTTTCAAAGAGCAAGGAAGGGATGACAAGGGGACAGATTGCCACTGCCCTGAAAATGTCATCGGGCGAGGAATTGACCAAGATGCTCAAGGATTTGGTTTATTGCGACCTCATCATCCACCATAGTGACGGAGGCAAAAAGAACTCCGGCATCTACAGATTGATTGACTTCTTCACCATCTTCTACCAGACTTTCTGCGCCTCCGAAACCATCACCGACCGCGCTTATTGGAGGCACACCCTCAACACACCGGGCCAAAACACTTGGTATGGACTGGCGTTTGAACGCCTATGTATGTATCATATTTGGGAAATCATACAATCCCTGCGATTGGACACCATCCTCACCTCTTACTATTCTTGGCGTAGCCGCAAGTCCACCCCGGGGGCGCAGATTGACATGATCATAGACCGCGCCGATGGTGTTGTTGATATTTGCGAGATGAAATACTCCCGCTATGAATACAGCCAGGATGCAGAAGAGAGCCTAAAGTTAGGAAACCGAATCAAGACCTTCCAGACTGAAACCAAGACTCCAAAAGCCATTCGGACTGTCCTCATAACTACCAAGGGATTGGCTCAAGGTGAACATAGTGATGATTTTGCTAAAGTACTAACAATAAACAACTTATTTGTTGAGAACACCGAGGAAGGTTAAGCCAAACTTGCCAAAAAATTCAAAGTTTGGCGGTAAATATCTCTTTTGGAATCACTTCTTAAGCTCACAAACCTCTGGATAAAACTACAAAAACATGGTCATGTAAAACGGCAAGTATTGCACCCCGTTTTCCCTCATTTGTCAAAAATCTCACTTTTTGTTTTGCCAAAAATCGCAAAATATTTGCTATTCCGTCATTTTTTGGACTTACAGATGGAAGGATAATACATCCTGATTTAACCACTTTTGCCATTTTTTAGGCCAACACCTCCTACCCTATCGAAAAAAAGTGTACCTTTGCAGATTAATTAAAACCTAATCCGCCATGGCACTTGATAACGAAAAATTTGTTGGTGAAGGCCTGACCTACGATGATGTCCTGTTGGTCCCTTCCTATAGTAATGTTCTCCCGCGTGAAACAAGCTTGAAGACCAAGTTCTCACGCCATATTGACCTCAACATCCCTGTCGTCTCCGCTGGTATGGATACCGTCACGGAGAGCCGCATGGCCATCGCCATCGCCCAAGAAGGCGGCATCGGCGTGCTGCATAAGAACATGACCATCGGCAAGCAAGCTGCCGAGGTGCGCAAGGTGAAACGTGCCGAAAACGGCATGATCAGTGACCCGGTGACCATCCATGTCGACGCCACGGTGAAAGACGCCCTCGACTTGATGAGTGAATACCACATCGGAGGCATCCCCGTCGTCGACAGCCAGAACAAGCTCGTCGGCATCGTCACCAACCGCGACTTGCGCTTCGAGCGTGGCCTCGACCGTCCCATCGCCGAGGTGATGACGAGCAAAGATCTTATCACCACCACCGAGGTGTCGTTTGAGAAGGCCGCCGACATCCTTCAACAATACAAAATCGAGAAACTGCCCGTGGTCGACAAGGACAACCACCTTGTCGGTCTCATCACCTATAAAGACATCATTAAGGTGAAGGCACGTCCCAACGCTTGCAAGGACTCTCGCGGTCGTCTGCGTGTGGCTGCTGCCGTTGGCATTGCCGCCAATACCCTCGAACGCGCCGCTGCTTTGGTCGACGCAGGGGTGGATGCCTTGGTCGTCGACACGGCCCATGGCCATTCACAAGGCGTCATCGACATGGTGCGCAACCTGAAGGCCAACTATCCCGACATCGACATCGTGGCAGGCAACATCGCCACCGCCGAAGCCGCCAAGGCCTTGGCAGAGGCTGGCGCCGACGCCATCAAGGTGGGTATCGGTCCTGGTTCCATCTGCACCACTCGTGTGGTGGCTGGCATCGGTGTGCCGCAACTCACCGCTGTCATGGATGTGGCGAAAGCTTTGGAAGGCACAGGCATTCCGCTCATCGCCGATGGTGGCATCCGTTATACTGGCGACATCGTGAAGGCCTTGGCCGCAGGAGCCTCCTCCATCATGGCTGGCTCACTCTTCGCAGGTGTGGACGAATCGCCAGGCGACACTATCATCTACGAAGGCCGTAAGTTCAAGACCTACCGCGGTATGGGCTCTCTCGAAGCCATGCAGCAAGGCTCGAAGGACCGCTATTTCCAGGACAACGTAGAAGATGTGAAAAAACTCGTTCCCGAAGGCATTGCAGGTCGTGTTCCCTACAAAGGCACGCTCTCCGAAGTTGTCTACCAGATGGTCGGTGGCTTGCGCTCAGGCATGGGCTACACAGGCTCGCACACCATCGAAGAGCTCAAGAAAGCCAAGTTCATCCGCATCACCAACTCGGGCATTCTCGAAAGCCATCCGCACGACGTGACGATCACCCAAGAAGCCCCCAACTACAGCAAGAGAAGCTGATGAAGGCCTCCATATCATTTCCTGAGCTGCAAAACCTCATTGCAGAAAAGGCTAAGCAACAGATCGGACTTGCTTTCGTTGACGGGAAGACCATACGCGTGACCTATCCCCTCAACTTGGGCTTCATCAAAAAAGACATCTCAGCCAACTTACTCATCAAAGAGCTAACGGGGAGTGACTTGCTGTTGCAACTTGATGCCGGATTGGGTTCCGACACTATGCTCACCACTGTGCTCAGCCTGCTGAAAGACAAGCTTCCTGAAGGATTGATCGAAAAGCGTCCTGAAAGCCATCTCCTCATCCATCTAGGCCAAATCGAGAACGTGAAGACCGTGTTCGAAAAAGTCGACGTCACCAACCTGCACGTACTTACCGAAGGCCTTGAAGTGGAAGGCGCATTGAAATAATAACTACCAACAAACTTCGTTATTGAAATAATAAGCAAACAAAGATACCAGAAATGAAAAACTGTAACTTTTTGAAACTATTTATGTTGGCATCATTATTTTTGCCAACGTTTTTTGCCAACGCACAGTCGAAACTCGACAAACAGGTCTTGATGACCATTGGCGACAAAGACATCACAGTAAAAGAGTTCTGCGACGTGTACTATAAGAACAATCTCAAGAGCGATGTCATTGAAAAGAAAACCGTTGACGAATATCTTGACCTTTTCACAACCTTCCGCATGAAAGTCATGGAAGCCGAGCGCATGAAATTGGACACCAGCTCAAAGTTCCAGAAGGAGTTGGCTGGCTACCGCAAGCAGTTGGCCAAGCCTTTCATGAGCAGCGACGACATCACAGACGAGTTGATTCAAGAGGCTTACGAACGCAAACTTAAGGACATCCGTGCCTCACATATCCTCATCCGTTGCGACAAAAACGCTCTACCTTCTGACACGTTGAAAGCCTACAACAAAGCCATGGACATCCGTAAGAAGGCCTTGGCCAAAGGGGCTGACTTCGCAGCTCTGGCAGACAAGTATTCGGAAGACCCTTCTGCCAAAGGCATGAAGGCTACCGCTGAAACCCCTGCCCGTCCAGGCAACCATGGCGACCTCGGCTATTTCTCTGTCTTCGACATGGTGTATCCTTTCGAAACCGGAGCTTACAACACCAAAGAAGGTGAAATATCGATGCCAGTGCGCAGTGACTTCGGCTACCATATCATCAAAGTACAAAGCGTTACGGATGCCATGGGCACCATCCAAGTTGCACACATCTTCCTGCAACTGCCATTCGATGCCCCTGAAGAAAACGTAGCCGCCATGAAGCAAAAAGCCGATAACATTTATAAGGAACTGATGGACACAGACGGGAAGAACTGGGCCGAGAAAGTGAAACAATACACCGACGACAAAGGCACTATCGCTCGCGACGGCGCACTTAGTCCTTTTACTGTCAGCCGCATCGTGCCCGAGTTCATTGAAGCATGCAAATCGTTGGAAGTCGGACAAATAGCCCAACCTGTACGCACCAACTATGGCTTCCATATCATTAAGTTATTGAGCAAGTCGGGTGTGAACTCTTTCGAAAAGGAAAGACAAGGACTTGCCGAACGTATTGAGAAAGATATGCGTTCCAAGAAATCGGAAGAAATGGTTCTCAAACAGGTTAAGAACGAGTATAAATTCAAGCAGAACGACAAGAATTTGGAAGCTTTCATGGCTACTATCGACAGCAGTATACTGCAAAAAGCCTACGAACCTTCCGACAAGGTCGACATGAAAGCCACTTTATTCAGCTTGGGTGGCGAAGCCACCAAAGTGAGCGACTTCGTCAACTATATCAAAGAACACATGACGCCGCAGAAATTTAACTCACCTGCCACTTACGCCTACCAATTGTATGAAAGTTTCTCCAATGGTGTTGTGATGGACTATGCCGATGCCCATCTTGAAGAAAAATATCCTGAATTCAAAGCTTTGGTGCAAGAATACAGGGACGGCATTCTTCTTTTCGACCTCATGGACAAGGAAGTGTGGAACAAGGCTGTGAAAGACACTCTAGGCTTAGAAGAATTCCACCAGCGTAATGCCAACAAATATATGTGGGAGGACCGTGTCTACGCCTCTATCATCACAATAGCTCGTCCCGAATCGTTACCAAAAGTGAAAAGCCTCCTTGATAGCGGCATTGAACTTGACAGTTTAAGAAGCGTAGTGCAACGAGACTCCATTCCAGCCGTATTTGTGCGCAAGGGGTTCTACCAAAAAGGCGACAACAACTTCGTGGACCAAACCGAATGGAAGGTGGGCGTGAGGAATGAAATTCCGTCCACCGTCGACCAATCGACCACCATCGTCTGCATCAGAGAAGTGCGTAAGCCCGAGCAAAAGACCTTGAAGGAAGCCCGCGGCCTTGTCACCTCCGACTACCAAGTGGAACTCGAGCAACAATGGGTGAAGTCACTCAAGGAACGCTATCCCGTTAAAATCAACGAGAAAGTATTAGATAAAGTCAGGCAACTGTATAAATGAAGAAGTTCAGCGTTCTGATCGGTATCGCTTTCCTAGTGCTGTTGATGGGTTGCGACTATTTCCAGAAGAGTTCGAAGGAAGTGGTGGTGGCCGAATGTTATGGTAAGTACCTCTATGAGTCGGACCTCCAGGGCATCGTACCCGCAGGAGTCGGCACCATGGACAGCATCCAGAGAGTCAGCACCTTCATTGATTCATGGATCAGAAGGCAGGTGCTTATCCATCAGGCCGAGAACAACCTCGACAAGGAAGCACTCGACCTCGACAAGCAGATGGAAGAATACCGCAACTCCTTGGTCATCTACGCCTACGAAAGCCAACTCATCGACCAGAAGCTGGACACCATCGTCAGCGAAGATGAGATTGCCGAATACTACGAACAGAACAAAGAAGACTTCCAACTGCGCAACACCATGGTGCGCGTGGTCTATGTCATCCTCGACGAAGACTGCAAGCAGAAAGCCGACTTCAAGAAACTACTGAACGACCCCGACACGCTGATGCTTCAAAACATCGACATCCAAGCCAATTATTACGCCGTGAAGAGCTTCGTCGACGTAGACCAATGGATACGCCTCGACGAACTGGCCAACATCGTCCCGATTCAGATCTTCAATGCCGAGAGTTTCCTGAAAAAGAACAAGTTCGTCAGTTTCGACGTGAACAACTATACCTATATGGTACGTTTTGTGGACTATCTGTTGGAAGAAAGCACCTCGCCTATGGAGATGGTGCGCAACAACATCAAGGGCGTTATCCTCGCCCAACGCAAACAAGCCATGATCGAAGAGATGCAAACGGCGCTGTATGAGAAAGCGAAAAACGAGAAAGCGTTTGAGGTTTATGTGGGATCACCGAATTTGAAATGAGAAATGAGGAATGATGAATGTGGAATGTGGAATCTTTAAATTTTAAATTTTGAATCTTTGAATCTTTGAATCTTGAAATAATGAAAAGAAACTGGATTATCATAGCACTGCTGTTTTTGGCCTTGCCAATGATGGCACAAAACCGTCAGCCACAGGTGGTCGACAAGGTGGTGGCCGTGGTCGGAAAGAACATCATCCTGCAATCCGACATCGAGAACCAATACATCCAATACCGCCTGCAAGGCATGGCTGAAGGCACGGGCAAGGAAGTGAGAAGCCGTATTTTGGAAGAGCTCCTGCTCCAAAAGCTCATGCTCAACCAAGCTGAAATGGACAGTATCACCGTCACCGACGAGCAAGTGGATAAAGAGCTGAATAGAAGAATACAAATCTTAGTCAGCCGTTTCGGCTCGCAGGAGAAGATGGAAGCCCAATTCGGCAAAAGCATGTCGGAAATCAAGGAAGAAGTGCGTCAAGCCTCCAAAGACAACATGCTGCAAGAGCAGGTGCAAGCCAAGATCATGGAAAACGTGAAGGTGACACCACAAGAGGTGAAAGACTTCTACAACAACATCCCCAAGGACAGCCTGCCGACCATTAGTCCTAGCTATGAAATCGTGCAGATTGTGAAGCGTCCGCCCGTCAGCATCGACGAGAAGCTGCAGGTAAAGGATCGCCTTTACCAGATCCGTAAACGTATCCTCGAAGGTGAGAGCAGCTTTGCCACCATGGCAGTGCTTTATTCCGAAGACCGTGGTTCGGCCAGCCAAGGCGGCGAACTCGGTTTTGCCGGCAGAGGCGTGTATGTACCAGAATTCGAGAATGTCGCTTTTAACCTCAGGGACGGCGAAATCTCGGATGTGGTGGAGAGCGAACATGGCTTCCATATCATCCAACTGATTGAGCGCCGAGGCGAGACCGTCAATTGCCGCCATATCCTATTGAAAGCCAAAGTACCCGTAGAGGCCTTGGAGAAAGCCCAAAACCAGCTCGACTCGGTAGCCCAGCTCATCCGCAACGGCGACATGACCTTCGAAGAGGCTTGCAAGAAATACAGCGACGACGACTCGAAGAGCAATGGTGGCTATCTCAGCAACGCCGCCACAGGTGGGAACTGGCTTAGCATGCAAGACTTGAAAGAACTCGAAGACTACTATGCCGAATACAAGAACCTTGCTTTCGTCATCAGCCGTCTTGAGGTAGGACAAGTAAGCGACGCCATACCCATGACCACCAATGAGAACAACGACGCTTTCCGTCTCGTCATGGTCAAGCGCCAAAAAGAAGCCCATCAGGCCAACTTGAAGGATGACTACAGCCTCATTCAAAGCTGGGCTTTGGCCCAAAAACGCCAACAAGCCATAGGCAAATGGGTAGCCAACAAAGCTGCCAAAGCTTATATCCGCCTCGACGAGGCTTACAAAGATTATGATTTTTATTACGATTGGAATTTTCAATGACAAACTACGCTTCTGATATCGATGGTGCTAAGGCACTGGTCGAGAAATATGAAACCCTCCGCAAGGAAATCGGTAAAGTCATCGTCGGACAGCATGACATCATCCACGACACCATCCTGTCCATCTTCTGCCAAGGCCATGTGCTGCTTGTGGGTGTGCCTGGCCTAGCCAAAACCTTGTTGGTCAACACTATAGGAAAAGCCTTAGGCTTGAGTTTCAGCCGTATTCAGTTCACCCCCGACCTGATGCCCTCAGACATTGTGGGCACAGAGATCTTGGATGAGACACGACAGTTCAAGTTCATCAAGGGACCTGTCTTCGCCAATATCGTCTTGGCCGATGAAATCAACCGTACCCCTCCCAAGACGCAAGCCGCCTTGCTTGAAGCCATGCAGGAGAAGAGTATCACCGTGTCGGGCAAGACCTACAAGTTGCAGGAACCGTTCTTCGTTTTGGCCACCCAAAACCCCATCGAGCAGGAAGGCACCTATCCCCTACCCGAAGCCCAATTGGACCGTTTCATGTTCAACCTCATGCTCGACTATCCTTCATACGAAGAAGAAATCGACATCGTTAAGAGTACTACCGTGGGCAGTGTCGCCGAGGTAAACGCAGTGCTGTCGCCAGAAGAGATTTTATATTTCCAGCAACTGGTGCGTCGTGTGCCTGTGCCCGACAACGTATACGAATATGCAGTAAATCTAGTTGCCAAGACCCGTCCCCACACGGAGAAAGCCCACGAATGGGCCAACCGTTACCTAAGCTGGGGCGCTGGTCCGCGTGCCTCGCAATACCTCATCATCGGTGCCAAAGCCAACGCCCTAATGACGGGCAAATATTCACCCGACATCGAGGATGTGCAGCGCGTGGCCATCCCGATTCTGCGTCACCGCATTATCAGAAACTATACTGCTGAAGCGGAAGGCATAAGCATTGAAAACATCATTGATTCATTGAAATAAACGCAAAAAACAGGTCCCTGAGCCCGTCGAAAGGCCGTCGTTTGGGTATCGGTCCTTCGACAAGCTCCGGGGCATTTGTTTTTATTCTCCTCCAATAAATTTGAAGCGCCAACGGTGCATGGCCACCAGATCAGGTACGGTCTCACCGCCCAGCCTCACCCTACGGCGCATGGTCATACGTGACGAGAACACACCATAACCACCGTCGATGAGCGAGAACTCGTTGTCGCCTTGCGAAAAACCGTTCTGCGTATTGTTGTTATAGATATACTGACTCAGTTTTTCGCCTCCTGCCACTATGGTAACTTCGGCGGGATAGTCACCAATATAACGCTGCACATCGATCAAAGTGGTGTCGTCGCCCACAAATTCCTTCAGATTTTGGTAGAACAATTCTGGTCGGTATAAGACAATATAGGCGTCGTCTTCCATGTGTAGGGAAAAATCATAGTCAGTGAAGGTGCCCACATCCCACGACATGGTGCGAGGTACCGAGTCGCCATCGGGGCCACGTTGTTCCAAGAAGGTAAACGAAAACGTGACCTGATAGACAGCACCTTTGACAGCGGGATGAAACAGGAACTGGCGCGGCACCGCCCCGATATACTCCTTAGAGAAGTTAAGCGCCAAACTTTTTACATCGAACCTATCGTTGCCTACAAGGTCAGCCTTAGTGGTTAGAACCCTATCGGGGAGAACAACCTTCAGGCAGTAGCTGTATTGATTGGTCTTGGTATTCTTGCCGAGAGGTTCGGTGGTGTAATACAGTTTCTGGCAGGGACCATAAAAGATGCCGGATTGCTTGTTGTGAATGGTAATGGTATCAAGCACTATTTCACGGATACTATCTTCATTACAGTATTCCACGAGACGGACATCCAGTTTGCCAGGATAGTTGCTCGAATCGGGGTTTTGAGCCACCTGATAGGCATCTCCCTGAACATAGAACATACGTGTGATCTTCACATAGTTGGTATCGGCATTAGCGTCGAGTAAACCATAAACAACAGGCACTTGCTTGTAGTCAGCATAGAGGTCGATGTCGGTAGAACAAGCACCGAGAAAACATGCAAACGACAGCCACAGGAATATTTGAAACCTTTTCATAGCGTATCACCCAGTCCGTTTATGCTGCAATAATACGAAAAAATTATTTCAACCAAGAAATATCCGCTTTATTTCCAATTATTATTCCTTCGTCAGATTATATGAAATGTCTATCCGTCGTCAAGCGTGACATGCGACACGTAGGGCAAACAAAAGCTGGCCCAAGTCAATGCAACTATAACTATAATGAAGCTTTATTCCTCATCAACGAGAAACACTGCAACCTGGCGGATGCCACTGGCACCAATGACAAGGGTCTGTTCGATGTCGGTGCTGCGGCTCGGTCCCGTAATGACAGTAATCTGCGAAGGCTTGTTTTTGGCGTATTTCCGCTTCACGGTTTGGAAAGCCGTGCGCATACCAGGGACGATTTGGTCGGTGGTGGCATACACCAATAGGATATCGGGTAAGGCATAGGCCTCGCGCGACTGCGTCATGGCGTCGGAGAGGACGATGCTACCCGTCTGCGCCACCAAACACTCGCAACCCGTCAAGCTGACGAGTTTCTGCTTGGGCTCACGCTCTTTGCTATCCGTGAAAGGAACGCCATATTTGCTCAGCAACTGCTTCATCTTAGGGCTGGTGCACCAAATAGGTTCCCAACCATTTTCGGGTGCCAGCTGCCTGATGCACTCGGCAAACTCAGCCTCGCTCTCCAAATAGATGAAGATACCGCCATGTTCCTTGAAATTTTGCACAAAGGTGATGGCTGTGCCGTCTTCTTCCTTGATGGGTACCCAAGTCTCAGTGCGTTTGTCGATGTCCTTAAACAAGGCCTCTTGCCGCTCGATGAGGGCATTGCGCACCTTGGCAAGCATCTGCTCTTTGAAGGTAGCGTCCTTGTTTTCTCCTTTGTTGTCCCAAGCCATGGCGTTTAAACGTTTTCAGGTTCTTTCTCAGCCGCCTTCAAGGCTGCGTCTTTCAGTTTCTCGTCTTCGGAATTGTTCCACGGACGCTTGCCAAAGATGTGTTCCAAGTCCTCACCAAAGATGACTTCCTCTTCGATAAGCTTGTTGGCCAACTGTGACAAGCCATCACGATGGTCTGTCAAAATGGCAATAGCCTCCTGATAGGCCTTCTCGATGAGTTTGCTCACCTCCTTGTCGATGGTCTCAGCCGTCTTCTCGCTGTAGGGCTTCGTCAGGCTGTAGTCTTGCTGACCGCTCGAGTCGTAGTAACTTCTGTTGCCGATTTCCTCGTCCAAGCCGTAATAGGTCACCATGGCGAAGGCCTGCTTGGTCACCTTTTCGAGATCTGACAAGGCTCCGGTCGAAATCTGGCCGAAGACTACCTGCTCTGCGGCACGACCGCCCAATGTGGCAATCATCTCATGATACATCTGCTCCTTGGTGGTGATTTGGCGTTCCTCTGGCAGATACCATGCGGCGCCAAGTGAGTTGCCACGCGGCACGATGGTCACCTTGACCAACGGATGGGCATATTGCAGCAACCAGCTCGTCGTGGCGTGACCAGCCTCGTGGAAGGCGATGACCTTCTTCTCTTCAGGCGTGATGATCTTATTCTTCTTCTCAAGACCACCGATGATGCGGTCAACGGCATCCAAGAAGTCCTGCTTGTCGATTTCTTCCTTGCCTTTGCGGGCAGCCATCAGAGCGGCCTCGTTACACACATTGGCGATGTCGGCACCCGAGAAGCCCGGGGTCTGCTTGGCCAAGAAATCCTTGTCGACATCGTTGCCCAGCTTCAAGCCACGCATGTGCACCTCAAAGATTTCCTTACGACCGACGATGTCGGGCAACTCGACGTAAATCTGGCGGTCGAAGCGGCCAGCACGAAGCAGGGCCTTGTCGAGGATGTCGGCACGGTTGGTGGCAGCCAACACGATGACGCCTGAGTTGGTGCCGAAGCCGTCCATCTCGGTGAGCAATTGGTTCAAGGTGCTCTCACGTTCGTCGTTGCCGCCCGTGATGGCACTCTTGCCACGGGCACGACCGATGGCGTCGATCTCATCGATGAAGATGATGCACGGGGCTTTTTGCTTGGCGTTGTTGAACAAGTCACGGACGCGCGAGGCACCCACACCGACAAACATCTCCACGAAGTCGGAGCCCGACAGGCTGAAGAAAGGTACATTGGCCTCGCCTGCCACACTCTTGGCCAGCAGGGTCTTACCCGTTCCGGGAGGGCCTACGAGCAACACGCCTTTCGGGATCTTGCCGCCCAATTTGGTGTATTTCTCAGGATTCTTCAGGAAGTCGACGACCTCCATGATTTCCACCTTAGCCTCTTCCAATCCCGCCACGTCCTTGAATGTCACATTGACGCTGGTATTCTTGTCATAGAGTTGGGCGCGCGACTTGCCGATGTTGAAAATCGAGCCTGCGCCGCCTCCGCCACCCATGCCGCGACCCATGCCACGCATGATGACCACCCATATCACAATCAGTATGATGAAAGGCAGCCAGCCAATCAAAAAGTCGGAGACCCAGCTCTTGCGTTCCACATTATTGATATACACCGGCTCTTTGATCTCTTTCTCCTTTTGTACGTTCTCCACCATCTCTTCGAAACGGCCAAGGTCGCCGATGCGGAAGGTATAGCTCGGCGTCGTAGTAGTGCCCTCAGCGTCGGGAGTCACGTCAGGGAAATACTCCGACAAGCCTTTCTGATTGAGATACACTTCAGCTTCCTTGTTGTTGACCAAGTCGATGCGCTGTATCTGTTGCTTCTCCAGCAGTTCGATAAACTTACCCTGATCGATATCCTCTTGTGGTGTACGTGAACCCCTGCCAAAGAAATTCACCCCGATGAGGACGATTGCCAAAATGGCATATATCCACATCAAATTGAACCGCCTTTTGCCGTTGGGTTTTTGATTCGGTTGGTTAGGGTGGTTCGGGTTATTGCCGAGCCCTCTATTCTCGTTATTCTCCATTGTAAAATTTTGATTTTGAAAAGATTACTCCTCTGCCTCTTTCACGATTCTTTCGGCATCAGCCCATAGCTCCTCCAATTTGTAATAGCCGCGGGCTGATTCCAAGAACACATGAACGACGACATCGACGAAGTCTATCAAAATCCATTCCGTATTGTCGCGACCCTCCACGTGGTAGGGTTTGCTGTGCGTCTTTTCGAACACCAGCTCCTCCACCTTGTCGGCGATGGCATCGACCTGAGTCTTCGACGGCGCGTGGCAGATGACGAAATAATCGGTCACGGCGGTGGTGATTTCCCTCAAGTCGAGGGTGACGATGTCCTTGCCTTTGACGGCTTCCATGGCCTCTATCGTGGCGGCCACAATCTCTTCAACGTTATCGTTTTGATGTCTGATTCTCATATTCTTTTTGACTTCGGGACTGCGAGACTTCGGGACTGGGAACCTCCCGCCTCTTGGCCTCATTGCGGGCTTGACCCGCAATCACCCAAGCGAAAGGGATACGTCTTCGCAATTGGGAGATGGCGTTCCGCTTTCGCGGAATGACGGTCCCTCCGCCATGAGGCAATACGGCGTGGACTTGATGCCTCGCGTCTTGTTTAAGAGTGCAAAATTACTCTTTTTTACTTAATGTAAGTCGTTTTACAAAAAAATCCCTATTTTTGGGGCATAAAACGAGCATCCATGAACGAAATCGACTTCTCCCCCATCACCACTTTCATCTTCGACTACGACGGCGTGATGACCGACGGAACCGTTTTCAGTGACCATGACGGACACCCTTGGCGCGCCACCAACGTGAAAGACGGCTATGCCTTGCAGCTGGCCTCCAAATTGGGCTATCATGTGGCCGTTATCTCGGGCGCTATCTGTCCCTCGATGGAAGTCCGCATGAACAGCCTCGGCGTGACTGACGTTTTCACCGGCATTCCCGACAAAGTGCTGAAGCTCAAGGAATACATGCAGGAGAAGGGTTTAAAGCCTGAGGAAATCATCTTCATGGGCGACGACATCCCCGACCTGCGCGTGATGCAATGCGTGGGCTTACCAACCTGTCCTGCCGATGCCTCGCCCGAGGTGAAGGCCATCAGCAAGTTTATCAGCGAGCGCAATGGCGGCAAAGGCGCTGTGCGCGACGTGATTGAGCATGTATTGAAAGTGCAGGGAAAATGGATGACGGCTGAGGCGTATGCTTGGTAAATGTGAGGTCCCTGAGCCTGTCGAAGGGCCGGTTTATTGCACCACAATCCTTCTATTCAACTCCACCCCGTCCTCGTCGACACAACGGAGGCGGTAGACGCCTTTCTCCACGTCAATGGGCATTTGGTGGTTGAGGCGAGTGGCACCTAAAAATTCATCGTTGAGGTTCCAATAGATGGTCTTCTGCGGGTTGCGGTGGGCAATCTCAAAGATGACCTGCTGGCGGTCGCCTCGGATGCCGATGGGAATGCTCACCTTGGCATCGCTCTTGGGGTAGACGAAGGCCATCACCTCGTCGGGATGCGCAGTGCCGCAGCCAGGATAGAAGGCAGGCATGGGACGATACAAAGGCGAGTGCCTCTTGTAGAACCACTCCATCACGGGCGGCAACACATAATACACCTCATAGCACTTCTGGTCGACGGGATAGCAATCGGGCAACACCTGGAACTGCCGCGTTTCATCCAAAAACACTTTCTTGTGATAAGGGCACACACCCGTCTGGTTTTCCACGTTGGGCACACGGATCTTCTTAGTGTGCTTGCAGTACTCCGACTTGGGATAGCCCGACTCGGCGCAGACCTCGATCTCAATGCTTTCCGAGGTGTTGGCGGGATAGCGGTAGCTGTCGTTCAACTTTCCCACAACATCAAAAAGAACTGGAGCCGCTACGCCTACACCCGTAATTCCAGGACGGCCCTCACCATCGGAGTTGCCCACCCAAACGCCTACAACATAACGGTCGGTGAGGCCCACCGCCCAAGCGTCCTTGAAGCCAAAACTGGTGCCCGTCTTCCAGGCCACCTGCGTCGAGGAAGAGAAACTGCCCCACCCTATCTGGCTCATGGGGCGAGTCAAGCCCTTCATCACATTGAAAGTCTCGGCGATGGCTTCCGCCGAGAAGGGCGACTCCTTCTCGTCCACCTTGGCGTCGTAGCTTTCATTCACATGAACCGCCAATTTGCGACCCATCTTGGCGTAGGCATTGGTGATGTCGTAGAGCGAAGCCTCGCCGCCACCCACGATGAGCGACAGCCCGTAATGCTCCGCTTCGAAGACGATGCCTTTGAGCGGCAACTGCTTCAGCAACCCATGAAAACGCTGCTGGCCATATTCGCGCAGCAGATGCACGAAAGGCGCATTGAGCGAGTTCTGCAAGGCTTTGTCTGCAGGCACCGCACCCCAGTATTCGCCGCTGTAGTTCTTTGGTGTGAAGCCCGCCAGGCTCATCGGTACATCGGGCAGGACCATCTCGGGCAACAAGGTACCCTCGTCCAGCATGGCGGCAAAAAGGAAGGGCTTCAAGATGCTTCCTGTGGAGCGTTGCGCCTTCACCATGTCGACCATGGCGGCATCGGCGGCATCGCTGTTGTTGCCCACATACGCCACAATCTCGTCGTTCAGATAATCCACGACATAAACCGCGGCATTGTCGATGTTATTGATCACATTGGCCTCGTGGTGGCGGTGCATGATGTCCATCACTGACTGCTGCATATTATAGTCAAGGGTGGAAGAAATATGCTGTCCATGATGCCGTTTGTCTTGGTCGCTGAGGTAATGGTAGGCCATCATAGGCATGTCGAAAGGCCTGTCGGGGATGCTCTCCATCATGGCCAGCTCGGCGTCTTCCTCTGAGAGCTTGGGGGCGTGGAACCGCCTTGGAATGTAAGCCTTGGCATTGGGCATGCGTTGCAGCAGTTCGTCGCGTTTCTGTTCCAGACGGTCGCGCGAGCGGCCAGGATGAATCAGCGCGGGTGAGTTGGGCAACACAGCGAGGGTGGCCGCCTCGCCCCAGGAGAGTTCATCGGGCGTGGTGTGGAAATACCGCCATGCCGCCGCATCGATGCCGACTACATTGCCCCCAAAGGGCGCGTTGGCGGCATACATATTAAGGATAGATCTCTTGGAGTAATGCAATTCAAGCCGCATGGCCAAGATGACCTCCCAGAGCTTCTCTGCGTAGGTACGTGGCGGGTTATCGCGCGACATGCGCACCACCTGCATGGAAACAGTGCTACCGCCGCGCACCACCTCCCCTGCCTTCATATTGTCGATGAACGACTTCACGAAAGCCACAGGGTTGAATCCCGGATGGAAGAAAAACCATCGGTCTTCGTATTCCAACAGGCAGGCCACATATTTCGGGGAATAGTTGTTGGTAGCAGGGAAGCGCCACTGTCCGTCGTCGGCAATCTTCGCGCCGAGCAGCTCGCCGTTTTTCGCCGTCAAAACCGTCGAATACGGTTTGTCGAATCGCGGCACAGGGATGCAGAGAAAGGCAATGAAAAGGCCCGCAAGGACCATGAATACAATTTTTGTTTTCTTATGTCTTGCGAGCCATTTCATTATTCAAACATTTTTACTTCACCACACACCCACGGGCGGGAATCTGATAGAAGATCTCGTTGTTATACATATCCTCGCAGCGGACGGCGGGAATCATGTAGTTGCCTTCGTAGGTGGCGTTGGCCTTCAGGTTGAAGGTCTTCTTCGCGCCTGGCATGAGGTCGAAGTAGAAGTAGGCACGGTCGTCACGCAGGTCGAGGTGCTTGGCGCCTTCATTGCCCGTCATGTCACCCATCAGGCGGTCGTTGACCAACTCCCAGCCCGAAGGCAGGTAGTATGACAGTGCCAGCTCAGTGACTTGCCACTCGCTCGGGTTCTGCACCGTAATCTGCACCTTCACATCGGTACCAGCGGTGAGTGCCGAGAGGTTGACAGGAGCACCATTCTTATCGGTGTAGTTCACCGACATCTTGATCAGGTTGCCGCCTTCATTCATGTCGTATTCGGCGACCGAGGTCTTGGTGTAGAGGTTGGCCACCATCTTTTGGTCGGTGTTGTTCTTGATCTCCACCGTGTTGTCGCCCAATTTCGGCGTGTAGCCAAAGCCCACCGAAGCCATGTTCGTGTTCAGCGCACGCTCCTCGCCATTCACCTTGACGGTGGCGGAGAGGTTGGTGTTGGCCACGTTCATCTTCTCGGCGTACTTGCCCAAGACGAAGAGGGCAAACGACGTTGACTGGGTGTCGAGCCAATGGTTGGAGCTCAGCATGCGGCACACGTTGTTGACGTTGTTCTGCACCGTCTGCTTGTCGACATCGCAAAGCATCTGGACGTAAGTCAAGAAGGCGAGGTCGCGGGTCTTGGAGCCGAAGGACGTGTAGTAGTCGGACATGGCTTGACCATCGGTCGCCTTGGGTAACAAGCCTTGTGCGATGCTGGTCTTACCCGTCTGGGCAAAGGCAGCAGCGGCCAGTGCCTTGGTGAGGTCATAATTCATCTCAAGTTCCTTGAAGCGGTTCATAGCGCCCATCTCCGCCTTGCCAGCGAGTGCCAGCACGAAGAGACGATAGGCTTGGATGGTCTCACCCTGCTTGTAGTCGGGGTTGTTCCTCCACTGCTTGGCGCGGTCGGCCTGATAGTTCAGAAGGCCATCCATGAAGTACTGCGGCACGTTGTAGCCTTGCTTGTTGGCTTCGACCAAGAAATGCAGGGCGTAGATTTCTGTCCACGGGTCGGTGTAGCGACCGCCGGGCCAGTTGGTCATCGAGTTGTCAGACTTCTGGTACGACTTCAGGTTGGTGATAGCCGTTTCGACGTTGTTCTTCAAATCTGCCTTCTCCTTGTCGTCAAGTTGGACGAAATAGTTCAGATAGAGCTGTGGGAAGGCCTTTGAGGTAGTCTGTTCAAGGCAGCCGTGCGGATAGTCCATCAGGTAGTCGATGCGACCGAAGAGGTCGACAGGCATCAGCGACGACACGGTGATGTTGCCTTGCTGCGTGCCCTCCATGCCTTCAAGGTTGAACGGCACGGTGACCGTCTGACCGGCTTCGATGTCCTTGGTGATGGTGTTGCGGCGCTCAGCGTAAGGCATGCGGATAGGCATCTGCGTCGATGACTCAGCGGTGTAGCCGTCGCCCGTCACCGAAACGTTCAACTCGGCATTGCCCATGGTCTTGGGAATGGTCGTTCTAACAGCCACGATGCCCTCTCCGTTGCCGTCGATCTTCACCGAAGTCGGCAAAGCCTCCACGGGGTTGAGGTTCTTGTTATTGAACTTCACCTCCAGAGTCTTGTTCTTCATATTGGGAGCCTGCACCTGCACCTTGAGGTTGAGCTCATCGCCAGGTGCCACCACACGCGGTGCCGAGGCAAAGAGGTTGATCGGGTCGACCACGGTCATCTTCTTGTCAGCCGAGCCAAAAGCCTTGCCTTTGCCCTTGGCCACCACCATGAAGCGGAGGGCGCCAGAGCATTGCGGCACTTCGAAGCTGTGGGTGTTGGTATCACCAGCCTTCAGCTCGAAGGGGCCCAAAGTGACAGCGTATGCCTTGAAGCGCTTGTCCAGAGTGACTTCCTGTGCGACGAGAGCACCATCACCACCGATGGCGTAGACGGAACCCAACTCACCACTGAAAGCATCGACGATGCTGGCGTAGTTGTCCCAAGTGCGCACGCTCAAGGCCTGCTTGCTGTTGAAGTAACCGTAAGGATTCGGGGTCTTGAAGTTGGTCAGACCGAGGATGCCTTCATCGACAACGGCCAAGGTGTAGGTCATGGCTTGTCCGGCGGCTTCACTCACCTTCACGTCAATCTTCTTCTTGGTGTTTGTGGTCTCGGGGATTTGGATGTTGGGCTGCAGCTGCAGCTTCTTGTTTTCCACCTTCACCGGCACTACGCCATAGAGACGGATGGGCAGGTCGTTGTTGGCATCATGCGGCTGAATCAGGGCCACATAGATGTACACATTCGGGATCATCTCCTCGGTGGCGGTGATTTCCACCTTGCCTTCCTCGCCGAGGTTCTCCACCAGCATGTTTTGAAGCACACGGTCGTTGGCTTCCACGGTGACGAGGGCCTTGGCCTGCTCGTTGGCGGGGAAGGTGACGACGATCTTCTCACCCACCTCGTAGTTCTCAGCTGAAGTCTTCATCGACAGCTGTGCAGGAGCACCCGATTCGCTTGACGAGTGGCCATAACCCCAGTCGAAGTTGATAACCTTGGCGAAGGTGTGTCCACCCTGCTTGTCGTTAACGACGAGGAGATAGCTGCCCCATTTGTCGTTCGGGATGTTGAAGGTCACCGAAGTGGTGCCGTTACAGGTCAAATAACCATTATCATACGGGGCCTTATAAGTGCCCGAGGCATAGCGTTGCAGCGAGTAGTAATCCTCGCTCGACCACCACCAGTAATGATCCAACTTGTAGAGTGCGTACTCCAGGGCGACCGACGAATTGCAGGCCGTACCGTTTTCGTTGACCACAGCGATGTTGAACTTCCAGTCCGTGTTGGTGTCGTAGTAGCTGCCATATTTCGAAAGGGTCTTGGGCAGTTCCACACCCACATAACGCTCGTAAGGCGAAATCTTCGACGTGAACGAAGCGATGCTGAAGTCGCCGCCTTGTTCGAAGACCTTCACCACGTAAGTGCCGTTCATCATCTGAGAGGCATACACATCCTCCAAAGGACCAAAGCCCACGCTAGCATTGCCTTCGGCATTCAGTTGACCACTGAAAAGGGAAATCTCTTGAGGCTCGAAACCTCGGGTCTCGTTCTCGAAACAATAGTTGGCAAAGTTCTTGAACGAAGTCTCACCGCCGCGCAGCATCAGGTCGACATCGGCTTTCAAGTTAGTGGCTTTCAGTCCATTGAGCCATTTGGCGTTCAGGTCGGCGCGCTCGTTGCGCGAGAGGCTCACCACCTCAGGCAAGTCCATCTTGATTTCCAACCGGTTGGGTTTCACAGTCTCCACACGGAGGTTTTGCGTGATGGTGCTGGTGCCCACCTTGAAGCGAGCCGTCCACAGACCCGTTTCGTCCGACACGTTGGTCTTCACATTGAAGCAGTAGATGTCGTTGACAGGCTTGGTGTTCACCTGCTTGGCATAGAGACGACCATTGGCATCGATCACTTCGAGGACGACGGGATAGTCATCCGGCACCGACGATTCCATGTCGTTGAGCATGAGGTTGAGCTGCAGCTCGTCGCCAGGACGCCACACGCCACGGTTGGAGTAGGCAAAGGCTGTCACTCCTTTCTCGACGGACTCACCAGAAACATTGAAGCGGCTGTAAGACAAGGCATTGCCATCGTTCAGCTTAATCACCGACTTGCTCTTCCTGTCGGCAGCCACCACGAAGGCGGGACGGTTGGCGCATTGCAGTTGCACATGGCCCTTGCCATCGACAGTGCCTTTGCTGAGTTCTTGGCGTTGGTAGTTGTAGGCAGTCACCTCGGCACCCGAAGCGGGCTTGGCATTGGAGATGTTGAAGACGAAGACGTCCACCAGGTCGTTACGGCCCATCTTGGCAGTCACAGCGAGGTCGCTGACGACGATATTCTTCTTTTTCTCCACATAGTTATAATAGTAGTAGCCGTGGGGATCGCCGTATTCGCCATCGTAGCGGTATTCCTTGTAGTCGTAGGCCTCGCCATCCCAATATTGGGCTTCCTTCTCATCGTTGTTGTCGGTCAAAGCAAGCTTCATCTCGTCACTAGCAAAGGTGTAGTCGGCAGGACCGAAGTTGAGGCTCAGCTGATACATGGCACCCGGCTCCACCTTGATGTAATCGGAGAGCACGATGGGGAACGTCTTCCACTGGTTCGGATAGGGATTGTCGATAGCCAAACGCACCTTCTTCTCCAGACGGCCAGCCTTACGGACGCCGTATGTCTCGGTCAAATCGTTGTCCTGCAAGAACGAGAGGATGTTGTCGTCGAAGATACGAATGATTCTCAGCGTCACACCATTGAGGCAGATGGCATCGAAATAGACGGTGGTCTCATCCACATTGGGGATGATGACGCCTTCGTCGGTCCAACGCACTTTAGGCTGCACCTCGGTGAGGTCGAGGGCATACTCATAATCTTCTTGAAGCACCATGCCATTGGCCGAGCGGATGCCGCTGTTCACGCCAATCTTCAACTCGTCCAACTCATATCTATAGACATTGCTCTTGTCGAAATAGAAGTCCACCTTATTCCCCTTAATGTCGGCCTTATAGCCCAAGTTTCTCGGAGTAGTGATGAAACCGGTAAGATTCTGCGACTCATTCAGAGGCTGGCTGAAAAGCAGTGTGGCATGATCAGAAGTTTGGTCGACGTCGAAACCGACGGGCACGAAGACATTCTTGGCATAAATGGTCAGGTCGCGTTCCATCTTGGCTTTTGAGTCGACGGCCTTGCCATTGAGGACCACATGAACGTCATAGTTGTCGTTCTTACGCTCAAAGTTCTGGACCAAGAAGTCATAGATGTTGTTACCCGCATAAGTAATCTCCACAGGATGGCTGTTGCGGAAGGCGTCGTCAAACAGTTTGACGGCATCGTCCTGATCGACGGGCACGGCAAAGGCGATACGCAGGTTATAGTCCATCGTCTCGTTCGAGTTGCAGATGGGCTGCTGGGCGACAAGGCTGAAGTTCTGGCGGCGCACGCCAAAGCCGAACTCAAGCATTTGGTCGGAGCCACAATCCACGAAATCGGAGACATGAAACTTACAGATGTAGTTCTGTTCCTTGTCGATGTTGTCATACTTGAAACCGACGGTGTTCTCGTCGACCCAATAGGCCTGGCCTTTCAGGGCAGGGGTGAATTGGAAGGCCTTGGCGGGAATGGTCTCGCCAAACTTCACCTTCATCGTCTCAGGACTCTTGAAGCGCACCACAATGGGCTCGCCTGCGGCGACCACGCCCGAGGTGTAGCTGTCGAGCAACGGCAGCAAGGCCTCATTGAGGGGCTGGATGCGCTCCACGAAAGCGGCATTCTGTCCGCCGGTCCCCTTCTTGCCACAGGAGGGCAAGAAGCAAAGCAGCATCATGGCCGCCAACAGGCCGATGCTGCCGATTTTTTTCATTCTATTACTCATATTAATTAGATTTTTATGGTTTCCGAGCACAAAACTATACAAAAACCGTGACACAAAAAAGCCGTTTTGTGAGAAAAACGGCTTTTAAGTAAAATTTGAGTAATTTTACGGATGGCACTAAGACTCAGTATTTCGCCTTCAACGTCAAACCGGCATAAAACCTATCCACGGGCACAGTCACCCAAAGGTCGTTATCCATACGGGCAAAGGCGGAGAGATAATACCGTCTCGAAAGGCGGTAGTCCACCGAGAGCACAGTGCGCAGGTTGTCAAGGCCGCCTTTCTTGGGGTCGTTGGTGAGCCAGAACAATTCCGTGGAGAGCGCATATTTCCAACGGCTGTTCATGGGCTGATAAGTCACCTTCACGCGGTTGCGCCAATACAGCCTTGGATTGACACGATGTTCACCCGTGCGCTCATCGAAGAAGGTGCCCATGGCCTTGCTGCGCACCTGGAACTTGAAGCGGCGCCATTCTTCGGTGTAGGTCACCTGTAAGCCCAAACGGCCACGGTTCTCGTAATAGCCACGGTCGTTGTGACGGCGGACGTAATCGGCGGTGAGACAGATGTTCATGCGGTTGTGCAGGCAGGTATAGTCCACTCCAACCGAGTTCAACCAACGGTCGAGCTGCGAGAAGTTATGGTCGAAGCGCAACTCCTCCTCTGCCGACAATCCGAAAGGGCCGCCCAAGCCCGCCTCTACCTCGGTCGAGACGATGCCGCCGAAGTCGGTCGTACGTTCGCTCTGCGCGTAGGAGGCAACTGTTAGGAACAGCAATACTGCTATGGTTATTGTTTTCTTCATACAGCCTTTTACGATGGCCTCTGGCTATGGCTTATGGCCTATTGGCACTTTCGTAAGCCATAGGCCATCTGCCATGAGCCATAGTCTATACATCAAAATCCTTCAGTTTCGTAACCGTATCGATCGTATTCACTTCGCCATCGATGGGCTTGTAGTACACCTTCACGTAAGCCACGTCGCGCAGGTAGTCAATGTGCCCCACCTCCACCTTCGAGATGTCGAGGCCCGTGCGCTCGATGAGGTCAGCCTTCAAGTCTTCCTCCTTGCCATGCTTGGTGTTCTCGATGCGGTCGTACAAGATAATCTTCGTGGCCGTGTGTTTCAGCAACTTCGTCCCGTCGAGCAGCCAAATGATCACCACCGTCAGCAAGTTGACCATGAGCAGTTCAGAATAGCTCGTCGAGAGTGCCATGCCATTGACGATACTCAGTCCCATCACCACAAAGAGATAAGTCATTTCACGGATTTTAATCGTCTCCGTTCGGTAACGTATCATGCCAAAGATGGCAAAGAGGCCGAGGGCATAGGCGATGTTCATCTTCATGTTCTCCATCAACGAGATGATGAGGAAGATGACCACGGCAAACATGAGGAAGGTGAAATAATAGTCCTTGCGATTGGCTTTCTTGTAGTAGAAGCAGTGGATGATGACCCAGCAGACAAGGAAGTTGAACACGAAGCGGATCAAGGTCGTCCACAGGCTTTGGGCATCAAAGAGCGGTACGCCGAGGAAGTCCATGGCCGTGGCATCGCCTCCAAACTCGCGCGCAATGTCAGGGTCAAAGTCCTGCATGTTGATTTGTAGTAGGTTCATATTGTTGTCTTTTTGGCTACTGGCTCTTGGCTACTGGCTCTTGGCTGCTTCAACCAAAAGGAAGGTCCTTCCTTCTCGAGAAGCCGCCAGAGGCCAGAGGCCAAAAGCCAGAAGCAATTATTTATTTGTCTTCAGTTTTTCTATTCTCCTAAGCTTTTTCTTAAACCGGTTCTGCTTCACCTCGGGCCGGGTCAGGCAGGTGCCGATGCAGTATTTGCTGACCTTGAACGGTCTGATTCTCAATTCAAAGAGCACGTCTTTCAGCAGCGAGTGGGCGCGACCGTCTTGTTTGAGTTCCATCACAGCGAGAGGTGCCATTGAAGCGGTGTTGCCGTTGCGGAGGTTCTCGAAGCGAAGGTTGCAGTCGATGGTGAGACGTTCGGTCTTTTCGTAGTTCACCAAGGTGAAACGGTCGAAGATGGTGACTAGATGCGGGCTCAAGGTTTCCACTGGATAGGGCTGTTTCTTGGCCAAAAATGCAGCCGCCTCGGGATTCTCAATGATGTTGGCAATGGGTTCCACCTCGATGCGTTTCTTCTTCGTGCGTCCCTTGTTGTTCTTGTGCTTCACCTCGCAGAAGGTCAGGTGGGAGTCGACGTAGGTCCGTACCCTCACCTTGTCGCGCACCAGATGGCGGTCGTGGTGGATGAGGTACATCGTCAGCTCGGGCGTGTCGTAATACACCGTACTGTAGGGCGACAGGCGGTGGCCTTCCACCTCCTGGGCGTAATAGCTGTTGCGTATTCCCAACAAAATGGCGCGAAGCTGATCTTCCGTCACGACATATTTGGTGTCGATGCGGTTCATCAGCTTCACAGCACTCATCTCATCCAACGAGATGGGTTTCATGCCTTGCACTATGTCGAGAATCTCCTCCACAGGTCTTATTTCGGGACGTACTCGTAGGTCTTCACCGACTCCAGCTTGCCATTCGGATAATAGTTCTTTTGGCATTTCTTGGAGCCGTCTTCGTTGTACTCGTACTTCTTGATTCTCGACACCTTGTCGCGGTCGTTGTACTCAATCTCGCGCACCACCTTAGCCGTGATGTCGCTGTCTTTGGGATACTCGAACACGATGCGCCACTTCTGTCCGTAGCTGGCATATTCAATCTCCTCAACCTTACGGCCCAATTCGTCGTAGGTCGTCACACGGTCAAGGAAGGCGCGCTTGTCGCCTGCCGCCGTGTTCCATTCCTTCAGCACCATGCCCTTGCGGTTCTCACGCTTCTGGATCGTGCTCTCTGAGACCGACTGTGCGAAGCAGCTGACACTGAGCGTCACAAACGCAACTAAAACCAATAACTTTTTCATATTTATAGTCTTACACATTGATAATTATTTCATACTGTTCAGGGATCTCGTAAATCTGTTCTGCCTCCTCCACCTCGATGCTTTGGAAGACGAAGTCAGGCACCTCATTGAAGTCCTGGGTAACGGTATAGACCTCATATGTGCCAGGTTGCAGTTTCTGAAAAGCGAAATAGCCGTCGGGACCCACGCGAGTGTCGTCGAAAGGGATGTCCTCACCCATACGGCGGATATAGACACGATGTTCGCAAGCCCAGCCTTCGCCGCGATAACTGCCGTTGTGATAGTAGGTGGCATGCACGCGGCCTTTCACCACCGAAGTGCCGTATGCCTTGCCATCGTGGATGTAAAGCGTAGGTACCTTTGCCACTGCACCACGTTGCAGTTCGACCTTTACGCTCACTGCCACCTTCTCGCCCGAAGGCAAAGTGCTGTAGGCGAACACGGTATACTCGCCAGGACGCAGATACTCAAACTGATACATGCCTTCGGCGTTGGTCTCCACATCGTCGCCAAAAAAGTCTTCGTCGCCATAGATAATGAAGACGTCCGTCTTGGCTGCCACCATGGTATCGGGAGTCAAAGTGTAGTCGTCATCGGGATGATGCACCAACTTCACGAAGCCTTGCACTGTACCCGTACCTCCTTCGCCTGGACCTTTGTTGCATGAAGGCAGCAAAAATGCCATCACCATAAGAGTCAATAATAAATGGATGGTTTTCTTCATATTCATTTAAAATTAAAGTTTGCAAAGATAGTTATTCAACGGATTGCCAAAAGAAATATTATCCAATTTTAGTGCCAAAGTCACTGATGTTGCCACATACCTTTTTCAACACACTAACAAAAGTGTTCAGGTCGTCCTCAGAGATGCCATCGATGGCTTTGTTCATCGTATCGATGGCCAGTTGCTTGGTGGAATCCTTCAACGCCATGCCTTCCTTCGTCACGACGATGTTGTTCACACGGCGATCATCCTTCGACACTGAGCGAGTGACAAGGCCCTTCTTCTCGAGGTTGTCGATAAACTGGGTGACCGAGTTCTTGTCCTTCTGGATGATGAAGGCAATGGCCTGCTGGGTAAGCGTGCCCTCATTCCACAAAGCATCCATGACGAGGTATTGCTCACCCGTCAAGTTCACGTTGTTCTTCTTGAATACCTCGGCAAGGTACTTTTTAAGTCTGCAATTCAGGATGTTGACGTAGACGCCAACTTGTTTCACGAGTATCATATTATCATATTTTTGGGATTATCTTGCTTTATGAAAGTGCAAAAATATAGATAATACTTGAAATGTGCAAAAATAAAGGAGCGACAAATGTCGCTCCTTTATTTGAGTACATTCCAAACCCTTTACTCAATCCTCATATTCGGGACTTCCGTGCCGTCATAATAGCCCTTGTCGAGCTTCTGGCGCACCTCAGCGAATGCGTTCAACGTGTAGTTGACGTCATCCATGGTGTGCGCAGCCGTCGGGATGATGCGGAAGATAATCATGCCCTTGGGAATGACGGGATAGGTGATGACCGAGCAGAAGATCTTGTAGTTCTCGCGCAGGTCCATCGCGATATTGGTGGCCTGCACCACGTCACCTTGCACATGCACCGGCGTCACGCAAGCCTCTGCCGGACCGATGTCGAAGCCCAGGTCGCGGAAGCCCTTCTGCAAGGCGCGGGTCACCTTCCACAGTTGGGCACGCAAAGCGTCACCCTCGGCGCTGCGGATGATTTCGAGACGCTTCTCGCAGCCTTCCACGATGGCCAACGGCAAACTCTTGGCATACATCTGTGAACGCATGTTATAACGCAGATACTCAATCACATACTTCGGTCCAGCCACGAAGCCGCCAATGATAGCCATGGCCTTGGCATAGGCACCGATGTAAATGTCGATGTCATCCATCACATTAAAGTGTTCTGACGTACCGCGACCTGTTGGGCCCATCACGCCGAAACCGTGGGCGTCATCAATGAGAATGCGGAAACTGTATTTCTTCTTCAAGGCCACGATGCCGGCGAGGTCGCCCAAAGCGCCCGTCATGCCATACACACCCTCGGTAATCACGAGGATGCCACCGCCCGTCTTGGCCACCACCTCAGTGGCAACCTTCAACTTCTTCTCGAGGTCTTCCATATTGTTGTGGCGGTACTTGTACTTGTTGCCAATGTGCAAACGGATACCGTCAAGTAGGCAAGCATGGGCCTCGTTGTCGTAAACGATAACATCGTGCGGGCTGGTCAAGGTGTCGATGGTCGACACAATGCCTTGATAACCAAAATTAAACAGGTAGGCGGCTTCCTTCTTCTCGAAATCGGCCAATTCATGCTCGAAATGCTCGTGCATGCGGGTGTGGCCAGTCATCATACGGGCGCCCATGGGGGCAGCAAGGCCGTATTTCGCGGCGGCTTCGGCATCCACGCGACGAATTTCAGGGTGATTAGCCAAACCCAAATAGTTGTTCAAACTCCAGCAGAGCACCTCTCTGCCGTTGAAGGTCATGCGAGGTCCCAGTTCGCCTTCCAAACGCGGAAATGCGAAATAACCATCGGCGCGTTCGCGGTATTGCCCAATCGGGCCACCGGAATCCTTTGATATTCTTTCGAAAATGTCCATTGAGATATGTTTAATTGTTAATTGTTTAATTGTTGAAACGTTGTAGAGACGCAATGCTTTGCGTCTCACACAACGAGCCACAAAATTAGTAAATATATTGATTATCCCAACATGAAGGAATTATTTTTTATCTTTGCAGCGCAGAAAAGGAGATTCCCTTCGGGAATGGAAAGGGGGCAATATTTAACAAGCGGCGGCTAGAGTCAGTTGCCTAATCGAAAACGCCACAGGCCGCCGCAGGAAAACAACAACAGACTCCATTCCCGAAGGGAAACTGAAGAGCATTATTGTTATGTTACAACTCAAAAACAAAACCGCCCTCATCACCGGAGGCGGCACAGGCATCGGGCAAAGCATCGCCCTGCATCTGGCGCAAGAAGGCTGTCACCTCGTCCTCACAGGACTGGGCATCGACGACCTCAACAAGACCAAAGAGATGTGCGAGCAATACGGTGTGAAAGCCTACGCCACCGAGACCCAACTCGACGATTACGCCTCCATTGATCGGCTTTACGACTATGTCATGGAACAAGGCCTCAGCATCGATCTCTTCGTGCTGAACGCGGGCATTTCGCAGCGTGAGAAGGCCTTGGACACTGACATCAGCGTGGACGAAAAAATCCTGAAAATCGATTTTCTCAGTGGGGTCTATCTCGTGAAGAAGTTCAAGGAGATGATTCTCGCCAAAGAGCACGTGCAGTTCAGTGTGACCACTTCCCTATCGGGTTTGTTCGGCTTCCCGCTGCGCTCGGCCTATTGCGCCGCGAAGCATGCCCTGTTTGGCTTTTACGAATCACTGGAACTCGAATACGACAACATCAACGTCACCTTCCTCATCCCAGGACGCATCAACACGCAAATCAGCAAGAGTGCCCTTCATGGCGATGGCACCGCCCATGCCAAGATGGACGCAGGGCAGGCCAACGGCCTCAGCGTGGAGAAAACCGGCCAAATTGCCGTGCGCGCCATCAAACGACAGAAACACCGCAAGCTCATCGGACGGACAGAATTGCTGATGGCGTATATTCATAAATATTGCTTACCTTTGTATTATAAACTATCTAGGAAAATATCTGCGACATAAGGCTTCTGGCATCTGGCTTTTGGCATCTGGCTGACCTTCCCTACAGACAGGGTAACTGCCAACGGCCAGTAGCCAGCAGCCAGTGGCCAAAAAAAAACGAACAACCATGAAAGAGAAAATCATCTGCGGTATACAGCAAGTGGGCATCGGAGTCAACGACTTCGTGGAAGCCTGGAAATGGTATTACGACAACTTCGGCTTCGAGATCAAGATCGTCGACGACGAAGGCGTGGCGGAGCGCATGCTCCCCTACACGGGTGGCAAGCCCCAACCGCGTCGTTCGGGCATCGCCGTCAACATCCGCGGCGGCGGCGGCTTCGAGATTTGGCAACCCAAAGGGCGAGAGCTCAACTACCTGAAAGAGCCCGTCAAATTAGGCGACTTGGGCATCCTCATCGCCAAGGTGAAGACCCCCGACATCGAAGCGGCCTACAACACCTTTATTAATAAAGGTCTCGACGTTATCAGTCCCGTTATGACTTCTCCTGCCGGCCAAAAGGAATTCTTCATGAAAGACCCCTATGGCAACCTCTTCCAACTGGAGCAGGACGACTACGTCTTCATCGACGAGAAGAAGACCACGGGTGGCGCCAACGGCGCCGTCATCGGCGTGAGCGACATCGAGCGTTCCCTACCCTTCTACACACAGCTATTGGAATACGACAAGGTGGTCTTCGACCAGACTGGCGTCTTTGAAGACCTCGAAGCCATCGAAGGTGGCAAAAGTACTTTGCGCCGTGTCATCTTGGAGCGTTCCAAGCCCATCGAAGGGCCCTTGAGCCGCATCATGGGTACCTCGCATCTTGAGCTCATCCAAAATATCGATGCACCAGGCAAGAAACTCTATGAAGGCCGCTATTGGGGCGACCCAGGCTACATACACCTCTGCTTTGACGTGCGTAACATGGCTTCCGTCAAGGAAGAGGCTGAACTCATGGGACATCCTTTCGTATGCGACAGCGGCGCCGACTTCGGCATGGGCGACGCCAACGGCCACTTTACCTACGTGGAAGATCCCGACGGTACGCTCATCGAGTTCGTTGAGACCTACAAGATTCCCATAGCAAAGAAACTTGGGCTTTACCTCAACCTCGCCAACAAAGACGACCGCAAGCCTTTGGGCATCCTCAAGCTGCTACGATTCGCGAAAGTCAAGCGCGAGAGCATTAAATAACAAAACAGCCGGCTCAACTGAGTCGGCTGTTTCTTGTTGATTAGGATTTCAATAATCCTTATTTGGTGATACCCAACTTGGCTTTCACATCTTTAGTGCAATCAACTGCGTTGTCGCCAACATAGACGGCTGCACCAGTGGCCAGGTCAAGGACGTAAGTGTAGCCCTTTTCCTTCCCCACCGTATTGATGGCATTCTGTATCTTGTCGAGAATAGGCTTCAGCAGCTCGGCGCGCTTGCCTTCAAACTCATTCTCGGCGTTGACTTGGAACTGTTGGATACGGGTCTGGAGGTCGACAATCTCCTTTTCTTTCGACTGTTTCACCAGATTCGACATGGTAGCCTGGTTGGCTTCGTAATCCTGCATCTTGGTCTGATATTCCTTGGCCATAGTCTCAAGCTGGCTTTGCAGCTCACCATAGTACTTCTCCAAGCTCTTTTCTGCCTTGGCCTTGTCAGGCATGGCATCGAGGATCTCAGCCGTGTTGACATGTGCAATCTTCACTTGGGCATTGACCACTCCACTCATCATGAAGAGTGCCACACCCAGAAACAAAACTCTGAATACTCTTTTCATTTTATTGACTTTTAATAATTTATCCAATTTTTGATTCGCTAACGAGCCGCAAAGATACAAATTATTTGCGTCCCCTCTTTGATTAATTCATTATTTCTTGGTTTTAACAGGTACCGTTTTGTTACTACCCGAGGTAGTGTTTTTGTTTCCGCTTGTGGTGCCACTCTTGACAGTAGTGCCCTTAGTGCCTGCTACAGGGGCCGCACTGGCTTTACGGCGGTTCTCACGGCGCACAGTTTGCATGACATTGCCGAGCTGGTCAAGCACATCGTCGCTTACATCATTTTTGTCGCTGGCATAGAGCACCGAAGTTCCCGAAGCGAGGTCTAGGATAAAAGCGTAGTTTTTGGTCTGGGCCACTTCCTTCATGGCCGTATAGACTTTCTCCTGAATAGGCTGTATGAGTTCAGTGCGTTTCTGATAGAGTTGACCTTCAGCACCAAAATACTGCATCTGAAGGTTCTTGGCTTCCTGCTCTTTGTCAACGATGGCTTGCTCACGGGCACGCTTTTGGTCTTCCGAAAGAAGCAGCATCTCCGTCTGGTACTTGCTGTACATCTCCGACACCTTGTCGTAAACAGCCTTCACTTCTTTCTGCCATTTCTCCGACAAAGCGTTCAGTTCTTCTTGTGCGTCGCCATATTCCGGAATGTTTTCCATGATATATTCCGAATCGACATAGACGATTTTCTGTCCACCGCCAAGCTGTGCATTGGCAATCATGATGCCGCCACATACCAAGGCAGCGGTCAAGATCAAGGTTTTAAATGCTTTCATTTTTTATAGTGTTTCTAATTGTTTTTCTTGTTGGTTTTATCAATAATCGTTCCATTTTTTTGACTCGGGACAATGAGACTCAAGACCTATTCCACATTCAACATTCAGCATTAATCAATAGAGCCTCCGATAGAGAAGTGGAACTGGCTATGGTTATTACCCGTGGTGCCATAGACGTCATCGAAGCCGTAGCCCCAGTCGAGGCCGAGCAAACCGAACATAGGCAAGAAGATGCGCACACCAACACCAGCCGAACGCTTCACTTCAAACGGATCAAAGTTATTGAAGCCAAGCCAGCAGTTACCCGCCTCAAGGAAGGTCAAGGCATAGATAGTGGCCTGAGGATTCAACGAGAGCGGGTAACGCAACTCTAAGGTGTATTTCGTCATGATATTACCACCACTGCCGCCCGTGCCAGAATTGTTGTAGAAGCCAGGTGTAAGCGAGTTGTTGGCATAGCCACGCATACCAACGAGCTCGCGGCTGTCAAACGAATAGTTACTCAAACCATCGCCGCCAAGGAAGTAGCGGTGGAAGGGCGTGGGACCAATCTGGTCGTTATAATAACCCAGATAGCCAAAGCGCACGCGGGTCATCATCACGAGTTTTTCATAGAGCTCGGTGTACCAAGCCGCCTTGAAGGTCCAACGGTGCATCTCTATCCACTTGTACTTTTCGTTTTCAGAGAGGTTGCTGTAATCCTTATTGCTCAGCAGCGAATAGGGCGGTGTGATCTCAAGTCCAAGTTGGAACTCGGAGCCGTTACGCGGATAAAGGGGCTGGCTCACCGAGTTGCGCGACAGCACAAAACTGTAACTAACAAGGTTGAACTTACCATTGCCATCACCCACGGAAAGGAAGGTATTTGAATAGTTGTTCAGCTTGTAACGTTTATAGTTAAGTCCTTGATATAAAGAGAAATAATCATCAGGCCAGGTCAAGCGACGACCCAAGCCAATGGTACCACCCGTCATGTTGAACCAACCATATCTATTATCTGTCTTCTCATAGTTGTTAGAATAAAAAGCTTGGTAGAACGAAGCCGTCAGAGAGTTAGGTTTGCGGCCGCCCAACCAAGGCTCGGTAAATGAAATGTTATAAGTAATGTAACGGCTGCCCAAGGTACTTACGCTCAAAGAAAGCTTTTGTCCATCGCCCATCGGCAAAGGTCGCCAAGCTTTCTTGTTGAAGATGTTACGCATCGAGAAGTTGGAGAACTGCAATCCAGCCTCCAGCATCAGCATCCTAGCAGCGAAACCAGCGGAGAAACGGATCTGGTCGGCAGCGGCTTCCTCAACTGAATAGTCGATGTCAACGGTGTTGTCAGCAGGATTGGGCTGCACGTCGGGATTAATGGACTCCTGGTTGAAGAAACCGAGGGTGGCCAACTCACGCACGGAACGCATCACGTCGCTACGACTGAAGAGCTGTCCTGGACGGGTGTAAAGCTCACGCAGCACTACATGGTCGTATGTTTTGGTATTGCCCGACAACGTGATATTGCTGATGCGGGCCTGCTTGCCTTCGGTGAGCCGAATTTCGAGGTCGATTGAATCATTCTCAATGGCCACTTCCACGGGATCCACACGGAAGAAGAGGTATCCGTCGTCCATATACAACGAACTGATATCAAGATTGGTCTCGCTATAGTTCAGGTTCTTGTCGAGCAACTCCTTATTATATACGTCGCCTTTCTTTATGCCCAAGATGGAATTGAGGGTTTCGTCGGTGTACTTGGTGTTGCCCGTCCAAGTGATGTTACGGTAGTGGTATTTGTTACCTTCATCGATGACGAGGTCGATACCCAAGTTTTTGTCGTCAATGCGATACACCGAGTCGCTAACGATGCGTGCATCACGATACCCCTTGGCGTTGTACTTGTCAATAATCAGCTTTTTGTCATCCTCGTAGTTCTTCTCGATATATTTCGAAGCCTTGAAAATTCGCGGGCGGTAGTTGTCGTAAAAATATTCCTCCACCCCATTGATGGCCCTCAAGGGATGCAGTGTCACCACATCCGCTATAGCATTCACAATGGTCGGACCAAGGGGGTCCAAGGGGTCGAAATGGCCACGTTGTTTGGTTTCCTTCATCGAAGCGAGTACCTGACCATCGGCAAGGTTCTCATTGCCAATCACATTGATTTTTCCAATCTTCACCTTGTCGCCCTTATCAATATTGATGACCATGTCAATATAGTTCTCGCGTACGGTATCAGGCTTTTGTTCAATGTCGATATCCACGTTGAGATAACCTTTGTCGTAGAAAAAATCCTCTATGATGCGGGTTGTCTTGGTCATCAGGTGTTCTGTAGCGATATCGCCGCGCGACAGGTTGATTTTGTTGCGAATGTCGTCGGCCTCGCTCTTCTTGATACCATTGAACGAGAACTTTGAAACACGCGGTTTTTCCTTGATGACAATTTGAAGGAAGACCTTGTTGCCCACAAAATCAGTGGCATTGACGGACACGTCTTCAAATAGGCCTTGTTCCCAAATCTTGCGGATGCCATTTGAGATTTCGTCGCCTGGTATAGAGATCTCGTCGCCTACCCTCAAACCAGCAATCATACTCAACATCGAGCCATCGACATACTTGGCACCTTCGACGACCACGCCACCAATCTCGTATTTCTGCGGACGGGCATAGTCAATCTCAGAGAGGTCATCGCCAATTTGAATTTGGGCAAATGCGCTGTTTCCAAACTCAAAAAGAGCCAACAGAAACAGCATTAAAGGTATATATCTCAATCGCATAATATCATTCAATCATTTTGTGTTCACTTGTTCGCTCGTCTTCCCGAAGCGACGTTCACGGTGTTGATAATTCAAAATCGCCTCGTATAAGTCGGCCTTGCGGAAGTCAGGCCAGTACTTGGACGTGAAATAAAGTTCGGAATAAGCCAACTGCCACAACAGGAAGTTGCTGATGCGTTCCTCGCCACTGGTACGAATGAGTAACTCAGGGTCGGGCATATTATAGGTGGAAAGGTAAGACGAAATTGTCGCATCGTCGATGGCATCGGGAGCCAGTTTACCCGCAGCCACATCTTGAGCCATACGTTGCGAAGCTTGCTTCAAGTCCCAACGTCCGGAGTAGCTCAAGGCCAAAGTCAAGGTCATGCGGGTATTGTTGCTCGTGTCCTCAATGGCTTGCATCAACTGGTCGTAATTGGCTTTGGGAAGGCTCTTCAAGTCGCCGATGGCATTCAACTTGATGCTGTTCTTGTTCATCGTGACCACCTCTTTTGTAATGGTGGTGGCCAGCAGCGACATCAATCCGCTGACTTCAGCCAAGGGACGGTTCCAGTTCTCGGTGGAAAAAGCATACAAGGTCAGGTATCCAACGCCCAACTCTGCGCATCCCTCCGACACCTCGCGCACCGACTGTATGGCACTTTGGTGTCCAAAAAGGCGTGCTTTTCCTCTCTCCTTGGCCCAACGCCCGTTACCATCCATGATAATCGCAACATGCTGTGGCAAGCGTTCGCGGTCGATTTGTTGCATCAGTTGGTCTTTCAGTTCCATAGTTAGAATTTGCTTAAGTTACAACCCCTTCCGTCGGGCAGGTTGAATTTCCAAGTTAGTGACACACGCGCCATGCCGAACCAATCGTTGAAAGCAGAGTTGCCGCGTTGTTGGTCTTTTGTATAGTTTCCTTCAGGAGTGGTTGTAGGTTGCCCATTGGAGTTCACAGGAATTCCAGATGGAGTCGCTGTAGGGTCTGTCAAATCATAATACATGCCATCAATAATAACAGTAGCATGGCGGTCATCGGCAGGATACACTGTGGCCACATCGTCGAGGTAGTCCGTGAAGGTTTTCTGCATGCGCCATTCCACCGTAGCAGCCATGTGCTTCGACAGAGCGAGTTTCACACCCATGCCGAAAGGGATGGATATGCCTATTGGACTTGTTTTGCCAAAAGCCTTGTCGTACCATTTGGGTTCGGCAGGAGCAGGTTCGGTCAGGTGGTCGCTAAGGTCAATCAAGGTATCGCTGACCGTGGCATAAGCCGTATAATAAAACACCGAAATGCCACCAAAGATATAAGGCGAGACATTTCTTTTCGGGTTGCCAGTATAATATTCCAAGAAATTGAATTCTGCCACAAAGCTGAGGTCATGGATCTTGCTCGTGAAGTTCAAACCTCGTTCAGGACGCCATTTGATGATTGCATCATCACCCTTCACGGTGAGGTAGGAATAGTCGGCGCGGAAGGTCCAACGGTTGTTATAGTTGAAACGCACTACGCCGCCGTATTCCAGCTGCGGCATGGCAAAAGGCAAGGTAGGGTTAAGGTCACCCATATAGTAGCTCACACCAGCATGAGGACCGATTTCAAGCGTCTTGGGGTCGTCAAATTGGGCATTGGCTTGGACAAAAACAGCCAAGCAGCTCAATATCAATAAGAAACGAAGTTTTCTAATCATAATTCAAAACTGCAAAATTACGAATTTTTCTAATGAAAACGATAGAAATCAATTTCTATTGTCTTTGCCCCACATCAACTTGTTGCGGATGGTGCCAAAAAAGTCCTCGCCACGCATCCTGACCAAGTTAAGGCAGAAGCCTGCCTTGCGCACTTCCAGTTGAACGGAAGTATCTAACGTACAGCTTCTTGAGTCCATACTGAAGACAAATTTCTTCTCTCGTCCTTCCACCTGGATGCGGATGGTGCTGTCGTCGGGGATGACCACGGGACGCACCGTCAAATTGTGCGTGGCAATGGGTGTAATGACAAAGTTTTTTGCATTGGGTGCAATGATGGGGCCACCGGCACTCAGTGAGTAGGCCGTAGAACCCGTCGGTGTGGCCAACAGGATGCCGTCGCCCCAATAGGTATTAAGATAGATATCGTCAACAAACACCTTGATAGCCAACAGACTATGCTCTGGATTGCGGATGACATTCAACTCATTGAGGGCATATTTCACGTCGTCGAAAACTTTCTCGGGCGAGACCAACTCAAGGAGGGTGCGCTGCTCCACGGAGTAATCGCCCGTGAGCACGCTATTGACCGCCATGTCAATCTCGTTTTTGGAGATGCTGGACAGGAAACCCAAACGCCCCATATTGATGCCCACCACTGGAATGCCCGAATTGAGCACGAAGGGCACCGTGTCGAGGATGGTACCGTCGCCGCCGATGGAAAACAGCAGGTCTGCCTTCAGGTCTTCATGGGAATGGAAGACTGTGAATTGAACGCCTACGGGGATGTAGGCAGCGACAATGTCTGCAAATAGTTGGTAAACAACGATTTCTACTTGATTATCGGCCAATTTCTTGAATAATTGACGCATATATTCCCCATTCTCCGGGGCGATGGTTTTTCCAAATAGGGCGATTCTCATATTCCTTCTTCTTTTACCGAATCATGGCTTTCGTCAGTCATCATGCGGATGTAATTCACATAACGCCAGTCAGCGATATCTCCGTTTTCAACAGCTGTTTTCACTGCACAGCCTGGTTCATGTGTATGAGTACAGTTGGCGAAACGGCACTCGCTCATCAAATTACGCATCTCGGGGAAACGCTGCGCCAAAGTCTCTTTCTCAAGGTCATACAGCACAAACTCCTTGATGCCGGGAGTATCCACAATCCAAGCACCGAAATCCAAGTGGTGCATCTCGGCGAAGGTGGTGGTGTGCTTGCCTTTCTCATGATAGTCGGAGATGGCTCCGATGCGGACATCCAAAGAGGGGTCGAGGGCTTTTACTAAAGCCGACTTGCCCACGCCGGAATGACCTGAGAATAGGCAAATCTTATCTTTCATCAAGTCTTTCAGTTGGTCGATTTGGAAGCCTGTCTTGGCAGAAACACCGAAAGAGGTATAACCAAGGCTTTGGTAATACTCCATTAACACGCACATCTCCCCTATCTGCTCGTCAGTGTATAGGTCGCACTTGTTGAAAATCAGCGCAGCAGGGATGTGATAGGCTTCTGCAGTGACCAGAAAACGGTCTATAAAACCCGTGGAGGTACGCGGTTGGGCAATGGTAGCCACCACGATGGCCAAGTCGACATTGGCGGCGATGATATGAGAGGCCTTGCTCAAGTTGACCGACTGACGCACAATCACATTATCGCGTGGCTCGATCTTCTTGATGACGCCCGTGTCCTTGCCAGGTTCCTGCTCAAACTGCACGTTGTCACCCACGGCCACAGGATTGGTGCTTCGGATACCGTCCAAACGGATCTTGCCGCGCAGACGACACTCCCATTGTCGTCCCTGTTCGTCGAGAACGATGTACCAGCTGCCTGTCGATTTGATGACCTTGCCTAACATTTCTGGTATCTTTTTCCCGGCAATGCCATCAGCACACCGTCGAATTCCAAGGTCAACAGAATGGCTGCGATTTTCGTGGTCGGTAGCTCGGTCTTCACGATGATGTCGTCCAAATTGATGACAGCATTCGCGCCAAAGCAGTCCATGACCAACTTTTCCTCAGCGGTGAACTCACGGAACAAGGCCGTCTGTTTCTCGCTCTTCGACTCCGAATCCCAGCGCATGATATATCGCAAATTGAGTACACTTTCCATAAGGTGGGCGCGGTTGGTGCGGATGAGGTAGTTGCAGCCTTGGCTATAGATATCCATCACACGCCCGGGATAGGCAAATACATCGCGACTGTATGAATTGGCCAAATCGGCCGTAATCAGAGAGCCGCCTTTCATCGCCGACTCGATGACTACCACGGCGTCGGCCATGCCAGCGATGATGCGATTGCGGCGCGGGAAATTCTCTCGATCAGGTAAGGTGCCGCTCATGCACTCCGTCAGGATGCCGCCTCCTTGCTCCACCATATCGGTAGCCAATTTTTTGTTTGGCGCAGGATAGATTTGCTGCATGCCACTACCCATCACACCAACGGTGGGGATGCCATGCTTCACAGAGGCCTTGTGTGCACAGGTGTCAACACCGTAGGCCAAACCACTTACTATCAGCACATTGTCATCCTTCAAATCCTCCACCAACTGGTTGCAGTTCTCTTTCCCGTATTCCGTGATATTACGGGTTCCAACGATGGCCACCACGCGATTGGCGTTGAGGTTGGCCTTGCCTTTGTAATACAGCATCATCGGGGCATCGTCACACTGTGACAATCGCCGCGGATAGTCAGAATCCAAGAAAAACAAAGGCTGAATGCCATTCTTCTCGACAAATTCAATCTCCTCCTCTGCCCTTTTCAGGTATTCCTCGGGCTTGCAGATAGCGTCGATGGAAGCCTCGCGCATACCTGTGATCTTCTCCAGCGACTTGCGCGTCTCCTTGAAGATGGCCTTGGCGCTGCCGCAATACTGCACGAATTTCTTCCCGCTGATATCACCGATACCAGGGAGTAATGTCAATGCTATTTGATATTGGAGGTCGGTCATTCAGTTATCAGTTGTTCAGTTATTCAGTTGTTAGTTGGGGCAGGTTGCTGAGCTCGTCGAAGCACCGTTAATTAAGGCGGCCATTCGACTGGCTCAGGGACCGCTAATCCAATTTCAACACTGCAAGGAACGCCGATTGCGGTACCTCGACGTTGCCGATTTGACGCATGCGTTTCTTACCCGCCTTCTGTTTCTCAAGCAGCTTGCGCTTACGGGAGACGTCGCCACCATAGCACTTCGCCGTCACGTCCTTGCGCACCTGACGCACCGTCTCGCGGGCGATGATCTTCGCACCAATGGCCGCCTGAATGGCGATGTCGAACTGGTGTCTTGGTATCAATTCTTTCAGCTTCTCGCACATGCGGCGACCGAAGTCATAGGCATGGCCACGGTGGATCAAAGTCGACAAGGCGTCGACGGACTCGCCGTTGAGCATAATGTCGAGTTTCACCAAGTCGGCATCTTGATAGCCAGCGATATGATAATCGAAGGAGGCATAGCCTTTCGATATGGATTTCAGTTTGTCGTAGAAGTCGAAGACGATTTCGCTCAATGGCATCTGGAAGGTCAACTCCACACGGTCGGTAGAGAGGTAGACCTGGTTCTTCAGCACGCCACGCCTGTCGATGCAGAGCGTCATGATGGGGCCAGTAAAGTCGTTCTTCGAAATGATTTGCGCAAGAATATATGGTTCCTCAATGTGGTCAATCTTCGTCACCTCGGGTAATCCGCTGGGGTTGTGCACCTCAATCATCTCACCGTCGGTCTTGAAGCACTTGAATGAGACGTTGGGCACCGTAGTGATGACGTCCATGTCAAACTCGCGGTCAAGGCGCTCCTGCACAATCTCCATGTGCAAAAGGCCCAAGAAGCCACAACGGAAGCCAAAGCCCAAGGCCGCTGACGATTCAGGCTCCCAAACGAGGGAAGCGTCATTGAGTTGCAGCTTCTCCAACGAAGCACGCAGTTCTTCGTAGTCATCCGCGTCGACGGGATAGATACCCGCAAACAGCATGGGTTTCACATTTTCGAAGCCAGCCACTGGCTCGGCACAAGGTCTTTCGACATGCGTGATGGTGTCGCCCACCTTGACCTCCTTCGAGGTCTTGATGCCCGAGATGATGTAACCCACATCGCCTGCGGAAAGCTCTTTCTTAGGCACTTGCTTCAGTTGTAGCACACCAATTTCGTCCGCGTTGTATTCCTTACCTGTGGCGAAGAACTTCACCAAGTCATTGGTATGCATGGTGCCGTTCATGATGCGGAAATAGGCGATGATACCACGGAACGAGTTAAACACAGAATCGAAGATGAGAGCTTGAAGTGGAGCTTCGGGGTCGCCTTTGGGACAAGGAATGCGTTCAACGATGGCATCGAGAACAGCGGGCACACCTTCACCCGTTCGGGCACTGACCTTCAGGATTTCTGAAGGGTCGCAGCCCAAGAGATCCACCATCTGGTCCTCCACGATGTCAACCATGGCACTGTCCATGTCGATCTTGTTCATCACGGGGATGATTTCGAGGTCATGTTCAAGAGCTGAATAAAGGTTGGCAATCGTTTGGGCCTGAATACCTTGCGTGGCATCTACCACCAACAAAGCGCCTTCGCAGGCCGCGATGCTGCGCGACACCTCATAGGAGAAGTCGACATGGCCGGGAGTATCGATGAGGTTGAGGGTGTATTCCTCGCCCTTGTAGTTGTATTTCATCTGGATGGCGTGGCTCTTGATGGTGATGCCGCGCTCGCGCTCAAGGTCCATGTCGTCGAGCACCTGGTCGACGAGTTCTTTGTCGTTGAGCGTATGTGTTAGTTCCAAAAGTCTATCGGCCAAGGTCGATTTGCCGTGGTCGATATGGGCTATGATGCAAAAATTTCGGATGTTTTTCATTGGGCTGCAAAATTAGGAAAAATTTCGTTTGCAGCCTCAGAAAAACGCACGAAAAGCGCTGGCATTTTGTTTAATAATAAAACAGCTCGTCAAAAATGTCAGATTCGAGAAACGCATTCCCCAAAACAGAGAAAAGCACGATAAGGGTCACCAGACATACAATAGAAATCACCAGACCAGCGATAGCCTTCCCTTTGGGGCGCTTGAACATACCGATAAACGAGAACAAGAGACCGAGGAACCATAAAATGAGATTCGCAATAGGCACCCAACACAACACCAGACCGAGTATGGACAGCACGAGACCTGCACTCCCTGGTCCGTTTTTCTGTCTCACGGGTTGGGGTTGGGAAGCTGCAGCTTGAGCTGGAGTCGCATTGACATACACGTTGGTCGTCGGAGTGCCGCCCTGGTATCTCGGTTGTTGAGGTGGCATTTCCGCATTTCTGGCAGTTTGTTCGGCCTGTGGTCCCGTCAGCCAAGCTGTGCAATACATACATTTCGCGGCATTCTCAGGGATTTCCTCGCCGCAGTAAGGGCATTTCTTGTATCCTTCCATGTTTTTTTCGATTGATGATGGGGCAAATATACAAATTTTCCAAAAAATCCACCTAAACCTTCAAAAAATTGCGCTAAAAAAGCCAACGATACAAAGGATTATCCCTAATTTTGCAGTCTGAAAAAGACGATTGCCTATGACGCCTATTTTACCCGACACTTATTCAAAAGAAGAGAAAGAAGAAATCGAGCGACGACACCAGCGCCTCATCGACGCTTGGCAGACGCGCAAGGAAGCCGCCGACCTGGAAATGGTCGACAAGGCGTTCTATTTTGCCTGCGAAGCGCACAAGGACCAGCGCCGCCGCTCGGGCGAGCCTTATATCTACCATCCCATCGAGGTAGCTACCATCGCCGCCCACGACATCGGACTGGGACGCACCTCCATCATCTGCGCCCTGCTGCACGATGTGGTGGAAGACACAAAGTACACCCTCGACGACATCCGCGAGATGTTTGGCGAGAAGGTGGAACGTGTGGTGGATGGCCTCACTAAGTTCGCCAACCTCGAAGGTGCCGAGAGCGCCCAGGCCGAGAACTTCAAGAAGGTCATCTCCTCACTGTCGTACGACATCCGCGTGGTGCTCATCAAGCTCTCCGACCGCCTCCACAACATGCGCACCTTGGACTCGATGCCCAAGCACAAGCAGCTGAAGATTGCCTCGGAGACCACCTATATCTATGCACCCCTCGCCTATCGCCTCGGCCTCCATGCCATCGAAATCGAGTTGGAAGACCTGTCGTTGAAATATACCAACCCCACCATCTATTACAACATCCGCAAACGCATGGACGACGTGCGCGGCAAACGCATGGGCGAACTGCGCGACTTCATCTCACCCATAGAGGCCGAATTGGCAAAGAATGGCATCAAAGCCAGAGCCGAGATCAAGGAACGCTCGGTCAACTCAGTCTGGAAACGCATGATGGACAAGGAACTGGCTTTTGAAGACCTTTATGGTTCCTTCATCGTCCGCCTCATCACCGACTGCCCGAAAGAGCAGGAACGCATGGAGTGTTGGAAGATCTATGCCGTGCTCACCAATTGCTACCGTCCTTACACCAAGAAGCTGAAAGACTGGATCTCGTTCCCGAAAGCCAACGGCTACGAATCACTGCATGCCGTGGTGATGGGTCAGACAGGCAACTGGGTCGAGGTGCAAATCCGCAGCCAGCGTATGGAGGAGATTGCCGAGAAGGGCTTCGGTGCCTATTGGAAGTTCAAGACCGACGACGACAAGACCGAAAGCGGCTTCGACGAATGGCTGAAGAAAGCCCAGGACCTCATCGGAAGCGAGTCGGACAACGCCATCGAGTTCGTCGACAACTTCAAGCTTGACCTCTTCTCCGACGAGATCTACGTATTCACCCCGCAGGGCAAGATGATCACGCTGCCCAAAGGCTCCACCGTGCTCGACTTCGCCTATTATATCCACAGCGAAATCGGCGACCACAGCATCGCGGCCAACGTCAACAACCAGCTGGCGCAACTCGACCGCAAGCTCACCAAGGGCGACCAAGTGGAGATCATTACCTCAGAGTCGCAGCACCCGCAAGAGAAATGGTTTGAGTTCCTCGCCACGGCTACGGCTAAGTCGCGCCTCAAGAGTGGCATCAAGGAATACCGCCGCACTTTCCGCGAAGAAGGCGAGCAAAAATACGAGGCCATCATGAAGAAACTCGACATGGAGCCCTCGAAAGTCAACCGCAACGAAGTGATGGCAGCCGAAAAGCTGACCAGTACCATTGACTTTTATTACAATGTGGCCATAGGCAAAATCGACGAACGCCTCATCCGCAGTGTGCTGAAGCCACAGTCGAACGGTAGCTTTGTGCGTTACATCACTTTCGGCCTCTTGGGCAACAGCAGCAAGGAAAAGGACGAAACGCCGTCCATCACCACCTCTGGCGAGTTCGACTTCAACGTGTCGACCTGCTGCAACCCCATCCCTGGCGATGACGTCATCGCATTCAGCTTCCCCGGAGAACCGCTGCAAATCCATAGGAGCAACTGCCCCAAGGCCATCCAACTCTCGTCGCGTTTCGGCAACAACATCGTGAAGGCCAAATGGCAACCCAAGAGTGAAATTGCCTTCCTCGCCGAGCTGAAAATCACCGCTTTGGACACCAAGGGACTGCTCAACCGCATGACCAACCTGCTCTCCAACGAGATGCAACTCAACCTGCACTCGCTCCACATGGAAGCCAAGCAGGACGTGGTGGAAGCCGCCATATCCATCTATGTACACAACACCAAGGAACTTGACGACTTGATTGCCAAACTGAACCAGCTGAAGGAGATCCAAAAAGTGGTGCGCAAGAGCAATTAAAAATATTGCGCATTATTTAGAATCAATCTGAAAAGTTTTCTTATCTTTGCGCCTCATCATGACGTAAGAAAAAATGAAAGACTCTTTTGACAATACCTATCTGGCCGTCAAGAAGTTATTCATCGATTACCTACAGCGAAGAAAGTTGCGCAAGACCCCCGAGCGTTTTGCCATACTGAAGGAGATTTACTCCACTAACGGGCACTTCGACATCGACTCGCTGTATAACCAGATGAAAGACAACAAGTACCGTGTCAGCAGGGCCACACTATACAACACTATCGACCTACTTCTAGACTGTGGGCTTGTCATCAAGCACCAGTTTGGACACAACTGTGCACAATACGAACGCTCATACAAGTTCCGCCAGCACGACCATTTCATAGACATGGATACGGAACAAGTCATGGAGTTTTGCGACCCGCGTTTGCTTGAAATCCAACGCTCCATCGAAGAGCAATTGGGTGTTGAGATTACGCATCATTCGTTGATATTTTATGGACACAAGAAAAGTTGAGAGTTTATAATTGGCAGTCAGCCATCAGCAATCAGCTATCAGCTAGGTTTAGCCTGCTGAAAGCTGATTGCTGAGAGCTGAAAGCAAAACAAAGAAAATATGAACAAAATAGACATACTTTTAGGCTTACAATGGGGCGATGAAGGCAAAGGCAAGGTGGTCGATGCACTCACCCCGAACTATGACATCGTCTGCCGTTTCCAAGGCGGTCCCAATGCCGGACACACCATCGAATTTGAAGGCAGGAAGTTTGTGTTGCACAACATCCCTTCGGGTGTACTCACTCCGGGTTGCGTCAACCTCATCGGCAACGGCGTCATCATCGAGCCGCATATATTAAAAGGTGAGATTGAAGGCCTGCGTGAAGCTGGCTTTGACCTGCGTAAGACTTTGATGATCGCCAACCGGGCCCATCTCATCCTGCCTACCCACCGCGCCATGGACGCCGCCAACGAGAAGGCTTTAGGCAAGATGAAAGTCGGCACCACGCTGAAAGGTATCGGCCCGACCTATACCGACAAGACCGCCCGTAGAGGCCTCCGCATCGGTGACATCAACTCCTCCGACTTCCGCGAGAAATACGAGAACCTGAAAAAAGCGCATCTGCAACAAATCGCAGGCCTCGGCTTCGAGATGCAGGGTTTCCAACTCGACGGACTCGACTTCGCCGAGTACGAGAAGCTGTGGTTCGAAGGCATCGAATACTTGAAACAATATCAGTTCGTTGACGGCGAATATTTCATCAATGAGGCTCTTGACAACGGCAAGAAAGTGCTGGCCGAAGGTGCCCAAGGCTCCATGCTCGACGTGGACTTTGGCAGTTATCCCTTTGTGACTTCTTCTAATGTCATCGCTGCTGGTGTTTGCTCCGGCTTGGGTGTTGCCCCGAGCCGCGTGGGCAAGGTGTATGGTATCTTCAAGGCCTACTGTACCCGCGTGGGAACAGGCCCCTTCCCCACCGAGTTGTTCGATGAGACGGGCGAGATGCTTCGCCAGAACGGGCACGAGTTTGGCGCCACCACAGGCCGCCCACGTCGCTGCGGCTGGCTCGACTTGCCCGCGCTGAAGTATGCCGTCATGCTCAGCGGCGTCACCGACCTGATGATGATGAAGAGCGACGTCATGGACGACTTCGCCACCCTTAAAGTCGCCACTGCCTACAGCTACAACGGGCAAGACACCAAACGGTTGCCTTTTGCTGCCTGCACTGAGACGATGGAACCCGTCTACACTGAAATTCCCGGTTGGCAGCAGAAGATTGAAGGCAAGATTCCACAGAAACTGGAAGACTATATTAAATTCATTGAGGATTATGTCGGCGTGCCGATCAAATTCGTTTCGTACGGGCCCGACAGGACACAGAATATTTATAGATAACCCTGTAGAGACGGTGTGCACACCGTCTCTACAAACCGCATAATAACAATTTAACAATGATCATTTTAGAAAAACCATACGTATCCGCCCCGTTAGTGGCCTATCTGGAAGAGAAACAAATCCCCGTTTTGCATAACGACATGGCCGAGGTGCTGAAACAGCAAGGCCACCAACTCAACCTTTTGGATGACAAGGCTTTCGTCGAGAAATACGAACAAAGCCATCAGTTGTATGCCGTCTCCGAGAATGCCTTGGTGTGGCTCTACGCCCAACTGCCTGAGTCGGAGCTGGTGAAGAAGGTAAAGATATTGAAGGACAAGGCTGCCTTCCGTCGCATCTGCCAGCAGATCTATCCCGACTTCTATTACAAAGAGGTGGAGATGAAAGCCTTGCGCAGCCTCAACCCCGACGAGTTGCCGTTGCCTTTGGTACTGAAACCCGCTGTGGGCTTCCTCAGCGTAGGCGTGTACATTGTCCGCAACAAGGTTGAATGGCAAGCCGCTTTGGATGACATCGACCAAAACTTCGCCAAGCAATGCGCCGTCTTCCCAGAGACCGTGGTGCGCAGCGAAAAGTTCGTGCTCGAGCAGTTCATCGAGGGCGAGGAATATGCCGTAGATGCCTACTATGATGCCGAGGGCAAGCCCAACATCATCAACATCTTCCACCACATCTTCAAGAACGAGACTGACGTCAGCGACCGCCTCTACTGCATGAGCAAGCAGATCTTCGAGGCCAACTATCCGGCTTTCAACCAGTTCTGCATCGACTTGAACGGCGTACTGGGACTGAAGAACTTCCCGATGCATGTGGAGTTCCGCGTCGACAAAAACACGGGTCGTGCCATCCCGATTGAGGTCAACCCATTGCGTTTCGCCGGCATGTGCCTCAACGACCTGACGCGCCACACCTGCCACTTGCTGCCTGTACAGTGCTATTTCGAAGGCATTCGTCCCGACTATGCCACCATGTGGAACGGCATTGAGAATGATGTATTCAGCTTCATCGTCCTGGACAAGCCCTACGACACCAACCGCAAGCTCGACTTCGAGCGTATCAAGCGGCACTTCCACGGCGTTTTAGAAACCCGCGACATCATGAACCCTGCCATGAGCATCTGGGGATTCCTGTTCACGCAGACCACGCCCGAGCACAAAGAGGAACTGAAAGAGATCCTATTCTCCTCTTTGGAAGAGTTTATGGCATAAAAGACGCGGGACTATCAGACAGGGGACGCGAGACGGTCCGAACAAAATGTTGGCTAAAAGGTGGTAGGTTTACCACCTTTTTTGCATTAATTACTACCTTTGCAGAAAATATCTCTGTCATGAAAAACTCCTTACTCACACTCATTACTGCCTTTGCATTACTCTTTTCCGCCTGCTCGACCGAAAAGAAACTAGCTTTCAACGAAAAAGCAGCTTTGGAATTCCTTTACCAATACATGCCGCTCGGCGATAGCGTCGATTATGCCGAGGACTATTATCGCGAATGCGTCCACTATGCCTTCCTCGCCAAACAGGAAATGCCATGGGGCGACAGCATCCCCGAGCGCGAGTTCAAGCACTTCGTGGTGCCTGTGCGCGTCAACAACGAGAATCTCGACCGCTTCCGTGCCACCTATTATGAGGAGCTGAAAGGGCGAGTGAAGGATTTGACGCTTTACGATGCCGTCCTCGAAGTGAACCACTGGTGCCACGAGCATGTCAACTACAAGGGCAGCGACAGCCGCACTTCTTCGCCTATGGCCACCATCAAAACCTCGTGGGGCCGTTGCGGCGAAGAGTCGACGCTGCTGGTGACCGCCTTACGCACCGTGGGCATTCCTGCACGACAGGTCTATACCCCTCGCTGGGCGCACTGCGACGACAACCACGCCTGGGTGGAGGCTTGGGTGGACGGACAATGGCATTTCCTCGGCGCCTGCGAACCTGAGCCCGTGCTCGACTTAGGTTGGTTCAACGAGCCTGCCTCACGCACCTTGTTATTACACACCCGCGTCTTCGGCGACTACGACGGCCCCGAGGAGGTCATCAGCCGCAGTGTCAACTACACAGAAATCAACGTAGTGGACAACTACGGAAAGACCGCCAAGACCACTTTCACTGTGGTAGACAGCGATGGCAAGCCCCAAGCCAACCTGCCCGTGGAGTTCAAGATCTATAACTATGCCGAGTTCTGCACCGTAGTCACGAAAACTACCGATGAGAACGGCCAGACCTGGCTTACCTCTGGCTTGGGCTGCATGATGGCCTACGCCGCCAAGGATGGCAAGTTCGGTTTTCAAGTGTTCAAGTCGGGCGAGAAAGACAACATCACCATCACCCTTGACCATGAGCAGGGCCAAAACAACATCTTTGAGTTCGACATGGTACCGCCTGCCCCGACCAGCGTCTTGCCCGAGGTGACGACCGAGATGCGTGCCGAGAACGACCGCCACATAGCCTTTGAAGACTCGCTGCGCAACGCCTACATTGCCAACTGCAAGAAAGCCCAGATGGACGTGATTATAAATACGGGCAACAAAAAGCTTTGCAGCATCTACGAAAAGACCTGGGGCAACTGGCAGACCATCGCCGACTTCGTGAAATACGCCCAAAGCAAGAACCAAGAGATCAAGGCAGTGGAGCTACTCAGCAACATCTCCGACAAAGACTTGCGCGATGTCAGCCTTGAGGTGCTGAAAGACCATCTCGACAACACACCTGGTCTCGAGCAATCCATCATCTCCATGCCGCATGAACTCTATGCACAGTACATTCTCAGTCCTAGAGTGAGCAATGAAATGATCGTGCCTTACCGCAAGACCCTTTCCGAGTTCTTCCCTGAAGCGGAGAGACGGCAATACCATGACAATCCCGCATTGTTGGTCGATTGGGTAAAAAAGAATATACAAGCCAACGACAATTTGGCCTTACAACGCATTCCCATCTCTCCTTTGGGCGTATTGAAAGCCCGCAAGGCCGACCGCCATTCGCGCGATATCTTCTTCGTCAGCATGGCACGTAGTTTGGGCATTGCCGCACAAATCAACCCCGTGAACGGCAATGTGCAATACTTCGGCAAGGAATGGACCAATGTGGACTTCGAAGCTACTGAGCCTGCCAATGCCGCCGTGGGATACTTGGACATCCAATACTACCCCATCGCTTCCGTGTCTGACCCGAAATACTACACACACTTCAGCATCAAGAAGTTTGACGGCAACAGTTTCCGACTGCTGGCATACGACGCTAAAGACCCTGGCATTGACGACGGAATGATGCTCTCCGCTTTCGAGCATCCCACGCCTTTGGACGGGGGATATTACATCCTCACGGCAGGCACACGTCTGGAAGATGGCACGGCGCTGACCCACAGTGAGTTCTTCAGCATCGAGGCTGACAAGACCACACAAGTGAACCTCATTTTGCGCGAAGCCGACCACGACGTCCACGTCATCGGTTGCTTCTACGCCGACATCCATTTCACCGACCCTGAGACGGGCGAAGACGGCAACCCAAGGCTATTGATGGGCAACGACTATTTCATCCTCGGCTATCTTGACCAAGGCAGCGAGCCCACCACCCACGCCATGCAGGATATCGCCGCCTTCCGCAAGAACTTCGAGGACAGCGGTTTGCCGATGATTTTCATCTTCAGTAGCAAAGAGGAATATGACAAATTCAAGTTAAAGAACTTCAACGAGCTGCCCGAAGGCATCGTCTATGGCATCGACGACGGCTCCACCCGCGACGAAATCATTGAATGTATGCACCTCAACCCCGACGTCCGCCCCATCTTCCTCATCGCCAACACCAACAGCGAGGTGGTGTTTGTGAAGCAGGGCTACACCATCGGCTTGGGCGAGCAGCTGCTGAAGGTGATGGCGAAGTTGAAATAAAAATGTAGAGACGGGCCATGGCGCGTCTCTACATTGCTTCAGAATTCATGATTCTTTCACTTTACATCCTGCACCAGCCGCACAGCAAGCCCCCAATGATAATCTGCCCCTTCGGGGCGCACGTCGCTTTGGTGGATGAATAGGCTGCGGGCTTTCTCGATGTAGGTAGAAGACCAGTATCGAGCAAATCCGTTCACATAATTCACCGTAGTACCTTCACGTATGCCTGCACAGGGCAGAAACACTACACCGTTGGCTTCCAGAATGTCGCTCCAATCTGTTGCAGAGATATAGTTGCTTTCATATCCACCTTGCGCGTCATTGATGGCATCTAATGCATAGGTGGCCGTACTCCATCCGTCGGGAAGGAGCAAAAGGCCGCGCACGTTGTTAACGGTAGCCTTGGCAAATCGCGATCCGTTACGTCTATCGACAATATACTCCCATTCATCTATAGCGAGCAAATGCCACAAGCCTGGCTTGTTGCCGCCGTTTGAGATGGCGTTGTTCAGGCCCCAGTCGTATTTCGTGCCAGTGATACTTAAGGCATCCATGTCGTAATCAATGAGCCAGGGCTTCACGTCGTTGTAACCACTGGTGCCCCAGCCAAACAAATCCACCCAACCCTGATAGAATAGGCTGATGTTGCTGTTAGTGCTGCCGATGCAGTCGTATTGATGTTCCGCGAAACGCCATGTATCTGTTGAGGCTAGATACTGCAAGTTGCCTTGCGAGAACCTCACCGACTTGCCGTTGCCTACCGAAAACACGCCCGAAAGGCTGCCTTCTGTCTGATGCTCATTGCCTCCGTTGCTGTTTCCATTTTCGTTTTCCTTTTTGCAGGCCACAAAAGCAACAAGAAGCAAGCAAATACCTATTGTTAATCCTTTAGTCTTCATATCCTATGTTTTTTACGAAAGCAAAAGAGGGTTTTTACACCCTCTTTGACTTTTTTGCATTATTATTAGAAATTAGTAATTCTGCACGAGACGAACGGGAAGTCCGCTATTGCGTGACATACCATAGTACCCTGAGAAATAAGATAAACTGGCGCAATAGGCATTATCGTTGGTAGAGTAAGATGCCGACGCATCATGCGATGAAGACCAGTAATAATCATAATATGAATCGTATCTGACACCTTCGTCTCCGTAATAACGTCTCCCTGCCCGTGGGAAGAACACGGCACCCGCATTCTCCATGATAGCCCATTTAGCCAGATCGTAATTATTGGTCACGAAATCAGGTGCGTTTGCTGTGAATGTGAGACCCGAAGGAAGAATCCAAGCATCAGGTAGAAGGATGTAACCTTCGACGCCATTCACTGTGGCGCTTGAACGTTTATAGGTGGCATCGTGACGGTATTGCAATACATAATTCCATTCACTGCAATTCAGTGTTCTCCATCTGCCTGCCTCGTTACCACCATTAGTAATAGGATTATATACGCCCCAGTCCATATTGACATAGTCACCTGCCATTGAATAATTAGCATACTGGCCATCCCAATAACCATAGCCATAACCATCCACAGTCCAGCCTGTCGATTCGTAATCGTATGGATGATAGTAATGGTTGTTGTTGTTCCAGCCCGAAGTAGCCCAACCAAACAGGTCGATCCAACCTGAATAAGTTTGCGAAATCTCATTGTTACTGCATTTCACTCCGTTTTCATAAACATTGCCAAATTCTCCTCCTGACCAATAATCATCACTTGAACCTCCTACAAAATCATATTGGTGTTCGGCAAAACGCCAAGAGTTGGATGAAGCACGATACTGCAAGTTGCCTTGTGAGAAGAACACTTGTTGGTTATCGCTGATGGAGAACAATGAAGGGATGGAACCTTCAGGAGCCGTATTCGGATGAGGCGGGGTCGTAAAGGTCACCTCATTGCCATACTTCATGCCCGCTTCATTGGCAGCAAAGGCGCGTACATAATAGGTGGTGTTGCCAAACAGGTAGGTGATACGGCATTCAAACTCGCCCATGCCTGTTCCAGCGGTCAGCTTATTGTCCGTAGTGGTAGGAGTAGGCGAAGTATTCCAACAGATACCACGTTCAATAATGTCTAAACCACCATTGGAAACCACCTCACCACCACCGATGGCATAGAAATGGTTGAAGTCTGTCACCTCATGAGTAATCACTTCTGGCAGGAAGGTTTCATCGGCCGTAACGAAGGTCACCTCATTGCCATAAGCATAGCCTTCACTGTTTCTGGCGTATGCACGTACATAATAAGTGGTGAGGGTCTCCAAACCAGACATACGACATTGGAACAGACCCAAGCCTTCGCCACCTGGCACCTTGTAATCAAAGACAGTCGGTTCTTCGTGCGTAGCATAGCAGATGCCTCTTTCCGTAATCTCTGCAAAGCCGTCGCTGAGCACATTGCCGCCACAAACTGCCGTGTTGAGGGTGATATCGGAAACCTCATCCGTGGTAACCGTCGGGAGCATGGGATGCTCCACAGTACGAACGGTAATCACATCTCCAAAACTCGTCCCTTCGCTATTGGTGGCAAAAGCACGGATATAATAGGTGGTTGCATTGGTTAAGTTAGTCATTTCACAGTAATAGCGTCCTATGCCCGTGCCAGCCAGACGTACGGAATCAGACAGAGTAGGATTCTCATAAATGCTGTAACAGATACCGCGCTCCGTGACCGGAGATCCGCCATCGTTGGTCACGTTGCCTTCCACCGTAGCCGAATTCATCGTGATGTTGGTGGCTTCAACAGTTTCGACGCTCGGCTTATCTTGCTGATCCGTAGTGGTGAAATTGAAGATTTCGGTCCACATCAGGTTATAACCGTTATAGAACTCATACCTGTAATAGTACTTGGTCTTCTTCTCAAGGTAATTCATTTGAGTCAGCCACTTGCCGTCAACATATTCAAGTTTTGAGGTCTGGGCATACTTCAATTGGTCGTCTTCGCAATAGACCAACAAAGCCTTGGTGATTTCGTTGAGGTATTCGAACTCACATTCAAAATACGCTTGGGTCGAGCCAATGGTCTTCACCTCGTTTTCAACGGTGACCAGTTCCACATTGACATCTTGAGGCTTTTTTGCACAGCCTACAAAGGCGAGCATCGCCGCCAGAATAATAAAGTGTAATTTTTTCATATTGATTATTATTTATTTGTTATTCAAGTGTTTAATTATTTTGTAAATCTAAAACCAAGGCCCAAACGGCCTTCGAAAACATGGAAATTGGTGGTCACACCGTCCAAGGTGAGAACAAATCGGTTCAGGTCGAGAAGGAGGCCTGCACTGACATCCACACCATGGGCGGAGAAGCCGTCATTGGTCACATATTCGCCTTCCCAAAGCTGCCAGGCAACGGAACGCATACCGTAGCCCACACCTGCTTTGGCATAAATTATTTCATTCAGTCGCATGATGCCTCCCACCATACCCGAAACAGCGCTGATTTTGCTTTCCGGGTTGTAGAAAGGCAGAATCTCACCGATGTAGCCGTCTTTTTTACAATGGTCAACCACTTGATAGCCCATATAGTCAAAGTCCAACGCTGTCATCAGGGTAACAAACCATCCAAACTTATCATATTGCCCAACTGTAAAGCCTACCATCGGAATGCCCGAACTGCCATACGAGCCATTGAGTGTAGCAAAGGTTTTCATGCCACTTTTGCGAGTCACAGCCGGAGCAGGTTGGGTAGGCTTAGGATCCTGGGTAATGAACTTGAAACGAATCAATGGATAGTCGCCATAGCCCAAATCCTGAAAAGCTTTCCAACGGATAGTACGATTCTTTCCAGGAGGAATCACGCGGTTGACAAAACCAGTAACTTTCATTGTATCAGTATAGTGCTCTCCATCATCGATGGAAATGAGCAAGCGCACATCGGAGCGGGTCTTTAGGTCGTAGGTGACGGTCACCATCTTGTCATTCTGCACGGCGCGAATGTTGGTTACATTGTCTTGCTGTGCAACAGCCATTTGCAAGCCTATGAGAAGGCTGGCCAACAATAATAAGGTAAACTTCTTCATGGCTTCTCGGTTTTTTCTGTTTCAACGGCAAAGGCTCCGCGAATAGTCATCTCCACCGAGACCCGACGGTAGCCTCCGCCTTTTTCTTTGTTCTCAACGGCAAATTCCTGGAATGCGTTTTCCGTATGTTTCAATGTCTCCACTTGGTTTTTTAGGAAATCCTCAACACCTTGCGTACGAAGAAATGCCAACTGTCCATTAGTGGTGACACCTGTCTTTTGCGTCACAGTCATGTTGTAGGGCAAACTGTTCAAAGTGATCGGCTTGTCGATGAAGTCGCCATATTCGCCTTTATATATAATCTTTGAACGGATAGGCGTGCCATCAGTAGCGCCTGTAATCTTCACATCAACTTTCGCACCTTCTTTCAAGTACTCGGCAAGATCGTTCTCCAGCTTGTCTTTCAAAAAATTGCACATCAACATACAGGCATTGGAATTCTCAATAGTGTATTTGCCAAGGGCGTAGTCGTCAGCAGCATCGGCAACCACCAAGGTCTCGTATGCTACTGAAATGATGAGATTGTTGTCTTGGACATCCGTCTGGACCTCGATCTTCACATTGTCGGAAACCTTTTGTCCTTCAGCAAGGTTGGCTTTCATCGCTGCCAGTTCCTCCTGCCAGTTGCGCTGGCGTTCCTCGTTATCCTTTTGGATTTGCTCCTTGGTCTGTTCCTTTTTCAGGTATCGGTAATGGAAGCGTTCCGACACCGTCTCGACATCCTGCCCGAAACACAATACGGACAGGGCGACCAGAATTGTGAATAGTAGAACTTTCTTCATAGAATGATCGTTTGAATTAAGCACAAAAATAAGATTTTTTTTCGTTTGTAAAGAAAAACTTAAGAAAAGTGTCAAAGAATTACTGAAAGTGATCAAGAAACCATAGCGCCGCTTGCTGACGTCTTTCAGTTTCCCTATTTCTTCCCTCAAGGCGTTGATTTGCTTGTTGATGGCTTTCAGTTCTTCGGCATCGGTAAAGAGATTCTGACTATAGAAAACACGCCAAATAAGCGGGCAGATATTTCACCGATTCCTCATGGGCATAGTCTTTCGCAAAGATGAGGTAACGTTCGTTGGTGATGCGCGACGAGAACTTCTTGCAAAAGGCGTATAATGATGCATGCGTCTTGTAGGAAGAATACAAAATCCTCAAAATTTTTTCCGCACAAAAACACAAAATTCTCAAAATTTCGGCTTTTCACTCCAAATCCCCCAAAACCATCTCATGATAATCGCGGATGGAGTCCTTGTTCATCACAACATATCAACAATTGTAATGATTCCCGTGATGGCAAACGGTATCAAGAAAACTAAATAGCGTAACTGAATGCATTCCAGACTCGATTATCAAACAATGCGAGTTTCGACTTCACCCAAAACCAGCGTGGCGGCACTTCCTGATTCCCATGCTGACCAACCGACAATGAAGCCAAGCACCGCCAAAATCGCTCCGACAATGAATTCATATCCTTCAAAGCAACCACTGAAAAGCACTAGTGCCCAAGGACGGTAAGTATCGGCGAAATCTTCTGAAAAAGCCATAATAAGGCTGTTACAAACATTTTGCTTTAACCAATTCTGATTCCTAATTTCTGAACCTTCTCTATAAACGGCGCATAAAAGCGTTCCGGCCAGTAACTCCAAACTACAACCTTTCCTTCTTTGGTCTTGATTTGGTCGTTTTCCTTGATATAATAGTCTCCCCCAATCTTGCCAGCACTATCTTTAATGGTCATAGCCACTTCAAGCGACTCGACGACCTCGCACTTGGGTACATTGAAAACGGATTTCAGTTCTGACAAAGTCACCTCAGGATGCTTTTCCACATAGTCTTTAACAATAGCATGGCACAGACGGCCTTTACCCTTGATTTCCATACCGTTGAAAGTGTTCACTTCCAACGCTCTTGATTTCTTCACCAGCAAAGGCCCATCAAAAGCCTTCAAATTGGTAACAGCGGAAAGGGCAATGGTCGCTTCGACGATTTCACCCAAATGATTGTCATCATTCACGATTTCGGCGATTTTCGACAACAATAATGAAACCTGAAAAGCCCTGTTACTCAGGTAAGTCTCTTTTTGGCACATGCGGAAAACCACTTTCTCCCAATCCTCGTCAAACTCCTCAGTGGCATCTAAACTCTCCTTTTCTTCTGGGGTCAAGTGGCGCAGCTTCAGTTTCGAGGCAATGCGCTCGTTCCATTGCTTGAAATCGGGTTCCTCAGTCAGTTGGTTGTAAATGTAGGGATAGGCAATCTGCATACAGACCAACGAGAAATTCAAGGTCTTGTTCAGGGTATTGTTTTCCGCTTCGGCACTCTTCTCCGCGTTGATAATGGAAATGAGCGAAAGCGTATTGGTCAGGCGTTTCAGTGAGCGGGGATTGCTGCCCACCGAGAGTCGCGCCACTTCCGACAAAGTTTCAGCCAACTGCGCATCAGTCAACTCATTCTTGGAGAAGAATTCGATTTTGCTCAAGGCATCGACTAAAAACGTGTCCACGTTATAGGAAGCCACGGGCATGGAGAACGGCAGTTGGATGATTTTGTCGAAGAAAGAGCGGAATTCGCGCTCGTTCTTTTTCAGTCAGTTCGCCGAATTTTGGCTTCAAGCCTTTGATGACCACGTCATAGTCGATGGCAAGAATGAAAACACACTTCTCCAAGTCAAAGATATTCTTCAAAAGTTCGAGAATTTCCACCGCCACAGGTGGGTCGATACGATCGAGGTCATCAATATAAAAAGTGAAGCCGATTTTTGAGGGGTCATTGGCCAAAGCCTCATTAATGAGTTTGCCGATTTCTTCCTTAAGTTGGTTGATGTCGGATTGTGCCTCCTCACTACCGACAAGGTCGTCAACCACACCACCATCAATGCCAGCCACGCCAGCTGCCACCTTAGCACCCACCGTGGCCATTTTCTTGAATAGTCCGCCTATCTTCTTCATGCTCTCATTCCTTTGGGCGTTGGGATTGAGCGCTCCAATTTGGTTGACGATGCCCTCCAAGATGCTGATGATAGCCTGTTGCGGTGTTTTCATCAATGAATACTGCCAAGTGTTGATCCACACGGGAAAATAGGGTGCGTCGTCCACCTCGCAGAGGTTCCAGCGAAGCAGGTTCATCAACGAGGTCTTGCCGCTGCCCCACTCGCCCTGCAATGCGATAGTGATGGGCGTATCGGTTAGTTTGATGTATTTGATGAGAGCATCCTGATACACTTTGATGCCGAAAAGGTCTTCTTGGTCGTGTCTGCGAGGCACATCGATGATACTGGATTTCATAGGCTTAACATAAATTGGGAGGGCTGACACTACGCCCGCCCTCCTCATAGAAAAAATGGGTTATTTTCCCGCAGCGCTCAAGGTGAGACCGTTGTCGGCAAGGGCTGAGTCGTCCTTTGTGGCGACCTGCACCTTAATGCCGAACACTTCCTTGATCTTGTCCTCGAAGTTGCCGACCTTCATGTTGCCGACCACTTTCACCTCGCCGCCTTTGGCGCCTTCGGCACGGATGGATGCCAAAGTAGCGTTGTCGTCAGCGAAGCCGGGACCTTTGTAAACTCTCAATGTTGCACCGAAAGCCTCCTTAAACTGGGCTTTCAAAGTCTTGACCTTCATGCGGCCGTCAATATTGAAATCTGCCATAATAAATAAATTGTTTAATGTTTGCCTACTCTTTATAGGATTTTCGGCGATGCTCCTTATCTAATTCTTATTGTACCCAAACACTCGTGTACAAAGTTTTTCTTTATACAGGCTCTCCCTATGGACAGCGTAATCATCAGTCACGTCCAAAGGGAAGGTTTCGAGGATGAACCATTGGAAATGGTCCCAAGCGTAGTCTTTATTCTTGCTTAGCAGTTCAACCAGCAAGTCGTTGTTGCCATGTCCGTTGGTTTCGACATACACTTTCCATCGGCCCCAAATGCCTTCGTCGCCGTAGGCTGATCCAACATAGAGCTTGCCGTTGCTTTGGTCGGCTATGCCATAGATGCCATTCACCGCCTTCAGTTTGTCGCGCCACTCCACATTGTCGGTCTCGATGAGGTTCTTCAACTCCTTGAAAGAAAGCAGTACGTCATTATAGGAGGTGAAAGGAATCATCATGCGAATGATGCCTTCGTCAATGCGAAGCACTTTCTTGTCGCCTCTAAACCATTGCATCCAACGAAGGGCCGCCACGCCACCCCAATCGACGAGCACACGACCACTATATTCCTTGAAAACTTTTAGCTCAGCCACTTTCACAAAGACTCTATTCCTGAACGACTTTTTGTCATCGGTCGGAACGGTGATCTTCTTGTCCAGGCCGAGAATCCTGTATACACCAACGAAACGGGAATACTTTCCGTCGACGACAAAGACAACAACGTATGCCGCTTGCATCAGCAGTTTTGCATTTTCAGGCGTGTGCTCCCTGACGTAATCCTCAAACAAGCCATCATCCTGATGATCGAGGAATAGGTCGAACAGGTTCTTGTCCCTGTGCATCTTTCCTTCGATGGTGATGGCCATGTTTTTCAGGCGCATCAGTTGCACCTTGCCAGCAACCATGGCTTGGTCGAAACCGTTGTCTTTGCCACTGAGCAACTCTATCAAAGATGTTGTATTTAACTCTTTTCCTGTCATTTTTCATACTCGCCTCTTGCGGCTTGCCCAATTTCTGTAGTATTCTACGCCCATAATCGATTTTAACCGAAGTATTCAATCAATCCTATCACGCAGGGAGGAATGAAAAAGAACTGGATGGCATATCCGAGGGCTGTCATAAACCGACTGTCGGCCAACTCCATACTGCTCTTTATCCAAAACCAACGGGGTGGCACAGTGTCGCCCCATCCGACAATACCTGTAACGAGGCCGAGGACTGCCGCCACACCACCCAATACAAGTGCCAACGGCGACGGGGCTTCCAAAAGATACAGTCCTCCGAGAATGAAAGTAATCGGACTGATAAACTGGAAAAGCCAAAGAAAGATTGCCATAAAAAAAGTGGTTTTATACGTTTACGGTTTTCTGATTGATATAGTTTACCAATTTATTGCCAAGTTGTTGGGTATTCCATTTGGGATCGACAATAAACCCCACCTTCTCGGCAATCTCGCGCAAAGCACCTTTGGTGTTGTCACATGCAGCACCACCTTTCTTGACAACAACCTTATTGTCGGTCATGATCTCAACAAAGAAGTCCCCGACAATGGCCGATTTTTTGCCTTGTAACTTCTTGGGTGTGTCAAAGGCTTTCAGATTGGTTACGGCAGAGAGTTCAAGGGTTGATTCAACAATGCCGCCAAGATTTGCATCATCATTCACTATTTCTGCTATTTTGTTCATCAGCAGCGATACTTGAAAAGCCCTGTTACTTAAGTATATCTCTTTCTGGCACATGCGGAATAGCACTTTCTCCCAATCTTCGTCAAATTCTTCTGCGGCATCAAGACTCTGCTTTTCGCCCTCAGTCAGCGGCTTGAGTTTCAACTTCGCCGCAATACTATCATTCCACTGTTTGAAGTCTGGTGCCTCTGTAAGCTGATTGTAAATGAACGGGTAAGCAATCTGCATACAAACCAAAGCAAAGTTCAGCACCTTGTTCTGCTTCAAGGTTTCCTCTTCGTTTTTCAGTTTGTTATTGATTATGGAAATCAGCGACAAGGTATTCATCAGTCGCTTCAACGATCTTGGATTGCAACCTACCGACAGTTGGGCGATTTCTGAAAGTAATTCCGCTGTGCCTTCCTTCGCCAGTTCCTCATCCGTGAAAACTCCTATTCGCTTCAATGCATCCACCAAGAATGTGTCAACATTGTAGGAAGCCACCGGCATCGAGAATGGAAGTTGTATGATTTTGTCGAAGAAAGCACGGAACTCACGCTCATTCTTATCTGTCAGTTCACCAAATTTGGAACGTAAACCCTTGATGACTACATCGTAGTCTATAGCCAATATGAAAACGCACTTCTCCAAGTCGAAGATATTCTTCAATAGTTCAAGTATCTCGACAGCCACCGGCGGGTCGATTCGGTCAAGGTCATCAATATAGAATGTGAATCCGATCTTGTTCGGATTCACATTTAGTGCCGCCTCTATCATCTTGCCTATCTCATCCTTCAACTTCGATATATCTGAAGTTTCGCCTCCACCACCAAACAAATCGTCGACGCTCTCGCTATCTGCACCCAGAGTGCTTACGGCAACTTTAGCTCCCACTTTAGCAATGCTTTTGAACACGCCACCTATCACCTTTTTGCTTTCCTCCCACTTCTGTTTGTCTGGATTCAATGAACCTATCTGACTTATGCATCCTTCCAAGATGCTCATAATAGCCTGATTCGGATTCTTCATCAGCGAATGCTGCCAGGTGTTTATCCACACAGAAAAATAGGGAGCACCGTCTTCATCGCACAACTTATACTTCAGTTGGTTCATCAACGAAGTCTTGCCACTACCCCATTCGCCCTGCAAAGCTATAGTGATAGGAGTATCCGTTAACTTAATATACTCTATCAAAGCCTCTTGATAGACTTTGATGCCAAAAAGGTCTGCCTGGTCGTGTCGGCGAGGGATGTCGATTATACTTGATCTCATGTCACTTGGTTATTTTTTCTTGGCTCTTTCGCGCTCGCGTTTCAAACATTTACTTTCCTGCGGCCACGAGAGTGACACTGTTATCGGCCAGTTTGCTGTCGTCGGCGTTGGCCACCTGGACGCCAATGCCATACAGTTCAACAATCTTCTTCTCGAAGTTGCCAACCTGCATGTTACCTACCACTTTTAGTTCGCCACCTTTGGCACCTTCGGCGCGGATAGAAGCGAGGGTTGCATCGTCATCGGCCATGCGACCTTTGCAGGTGGGGCTCAAATAGACGCGGAGCGTTGAGCCAAAAGCTTTCTTGAAATCTGCCTTGAGGGTTTTCACCTTCATGTTTCCTTTTAATGCAATTTCTGCCATAATAATTTGAATTTAATGGGTTAATAGATTAGGGTTCATTTTCCATTGATAAAGTCCACCAGCTTGCTGCCAAACTGCTGGGTGTTCCACTTTGGATCCACCTCGAAGCCAAGTTTCTCTGCAATTTCGCGCAAGGCACCTTTGGTGTTATCGTATGTGCGATAGACCTCAACGGTCTCGGTGCTGCGGATGTAGACGGTATAGCAACCCACTGTTGCCTGCTGGCCGTCGCCGAATTGTTTGCAGAGTTTGGCTCCAAATTGGCGAGTATTCCAGTTGGGGTCATATTCATAGTTTTCTTGCTTGGCAATCTCTCGTAAAGCCTCTTTGGTGTTGTCATAAATGCGATACACCTCAATACTGTTGTTCTCTTTTACGCCAATCATGTATTCTCCACTCTCGGCTGATTTCTTGATATTCATAGATTTGTTATTCAGATTGTTACAATACAATAATTAAACTCAATGTCCTCATAAAGATTTTGTCCCCAGTGAATTGTATATTCATGTTCGAGGTCGAAGTCTGGATGCGTCTTCGCACAGGTACTTTCTGACTGTTGCCAGTGTTTGACGGGACCATGAAGACCTTCTTCCATACTGAAGAGGCAGTTGTTTGAAGACACACGGCTAGGGTTAAGATACCGCTTGTCGTTGGTGACGAACACTGCTAGGCCATGTTTCACAGCGTTAAAACGGTTACGTACCAACTCAACACGACGAACGTCCTTCCAGAAATCGTACATTCCAAGATCACGTGCATCCTGATTCTTCAACACGTCAACCTGTCGGTTAAGACATTCATCGAATCGTGTCAATTGTTTGCTATGCTTTTTGGTCTTGTATTTCAACTCCACGGGCAGGAACTCGTTCCCCTTCCGTAATAGGATATCTAACTTTAGTTCGTTCTTCCAGATGTAGTTATCCAACTCCTCGAAAGGCACATAATATTCTACATCCACATCATCGTAGTGTCCACTCCCGATGAGATACAACGCCAAATGCATCTGCAAATCGCGCTCATTGAACAGCAGTTCCCCGTCCTCACGGTCGAGGTATTGCTGTATATCGGCTTTTGCTTGTTCGATTAACGTCATTTCCACAAGCCTTTTTGGCAGCCGTCGGCTTCGCACTTCTTGTTGAAGGCGGCAAGAGTCATCTCGTCGGCGGAACCACTTGTATAGTAACGGTGGCCATCCTTCTCTGTGTAGCATACTTGGACATAGAGGCCAAAGACGGTATCGAATTCCTTCTCCAACGACTTGATTTTCTTGTTGCCGCTGATGGAGATGTCACCACCCGAGTCGGCACGGCGTACCGAAGCAAGGGTCTTATCGGGATCAATACCGCTGATGCTCTCTCCTTTAGCCACAGCTTGACGGGCATAACTATAGCATATCTTCAGGCGAAGAAATGGGAACTGCTTGTTGAACTCCTTCATTAGGGTGCCAATCTTTTTGTTGCCTGTCACTGACAGCTCAACGGCAGTCTTCAAAGGAGCGGCTTTCTTCGTAGCGGGTTTTGCTGCAGGCTTGGCCGTTGTGGTGGTCTTCTTGGCGGCGGGTTTGGCCGTCGTTGTCTTCTTTGCTGCAGTCTTTGTTGTTGTCTTTTTGGTTGTTGTTGCCATAACTTTATTGTTTAAATTACCGTTCATACTCTCCTCTTGCGGCCTGCCCAATGGTTATCTCATTAGGAACGCAAATTTTTCCAGCCTTGTCCTTGATTTGCACCTTTACGCCAAAGTTGGTGTCAAACATCTTTTCGGCATCGCCAACTTTTGTGCTGCCTTTGATTTTGATGCCATCTGCTTTGGCGTTAACATCTTTAGTGGTTTTCTTGTTCAAGGCAGCCAAGGTCAAGTCGCCTTCGGCGATGATGTTGCCTTTGTAGAACACCAATTGCAGGTCAAACGCATCCAAGAACTCCTTGGAGAGGGTTTTGAGTTTCTTCTGCGGAGCCACAGTGAATTCCGCCTTGTTGAATTTGTCTTTCAGATTGTTAATCAGTCCCATGATTTTAAGTATTTAAGTGAAACAATAATTCTATTTTCTCTTTGCTCTTTCCCTTTCGCGCGCCAAAGTCTCTTTGCAACGCTCTATTTCCCGTTTCAGGCTTTCAATCCTGCGATCGTGTGAAGCAGCATGATCGATTTTACTCTTTTTGTAAGAAGCCTTGCTCGAAGGTGACGAGGCATTTTTGATTAAATCTGCATACCTCTCGTTGTCTCTTTTCTTGGCTTCTTTCTCTTTGGCCACATCGGCGCGCAAATCCACCAATTTCTTTTTGTAGTATTCGACACTCATATTCGTATTGTTTTAGTTGTTCTTGTCTTATTTTCTACCTGCAAAGAAACGCACTTCCGCACAATCTTTTCAGGTTCATTTTGGTTCATATCGAGTCGTTTCTTGACAGCACAAAAAAAAGCGTGATACTTTTGCATCCGCTTATCGAGGTGTTTGGCATACCTAAAGAAACCGAATGTTGAAAAGCACACGCTATACGTGCAACTTTCAGCATCATTCTGGTTTCTTTATCTCAAATCGCCAAACTTTCGATAAGACAGAATATTGCTAATCGTCTGATTATATGAATTATATTGCTTCTTATTGCGCCTTACGGCAGGTCATTCCATAGGCTTTTCTTTTAGTTTTACGCTCCAAAATTAGGGATTTTTTGAGAAAAGCAAAAGAAAAATGAGGATTTTGCGGCAGAGGAAGGTATTATTCGTTCAGAGAACCTCACTTTTTGCAGGTTTTTACAGAAAATGTGAATTTTTGCGCCAAAAGTCGGGTGGAAAATGTGTGTAAAACACAAAAAACTCGGTATGAAAATGTGTTTAGAACCTTGTGGCCGACATCTTCGGCAAGATGGGACGCAAGTTGTATTACTATCACAAAGACGGCGGTGTGGAACTTGACTTTCTTATGCGCTATAAAGGACGATGCACACCTGTGGAATGTAAAGCCACAACGGGCAATGCCAAGTCGATGCGCACCGTCTTGAAGCACCCTGAAAAATATCATGTCACGAGCGCATTCAAATTAGGCGACTACAATATTGGCAGAAGCGATAACCTGCTGACCTTGCCAATATATATGGCATTCCTCCTGACGGAGGTATAAAGTTATGCTATTCTCCTAAAAGACCAAGTCGGCTCGTACGAGAACGCAATATCCAAACAATGTTGAGTTCACCTATCACTCCAAATCCCCCAAAACCATCTCATGATAATCCCGGATGGAGTCCTTGTTCAGGCTTGCATAATGACGAATATCGCTTTTCAGTTTCCCTATTTCTTCCTGTTAGTCTTGGCCAATTGATTACAAACAACCGAATAAATCTACCACAAATAACCGAATAAATTCACTATAAACAACCGAAAATTTAAGAAGTGTATTTGTAATTAAAATAAAATCAGTAATTTTGCAGCGAATACAAAAAAAAAAAAAAAAAAAAAAAAAAAAAAAAAAAAAAAAAAAAAAAAAAAAAAAAAAAAAAAAAAAAAAAAAGATGAATAATGAAAAAAGAATATAAACCTCGGATTGCCGACAAGCTTCTTGCCCGCAAGCTGGCAGGTAAAGGGGCTGTGCTGATTGAAGGGCCGAAGTGGTGTGGAAAAACCACCACAGCTCAACAGCAGGCCAAAAGTATGCTAGACCTTGGCGATAGCGAGGTGCTAAAGCAAAGTCGAAACATGTTGGAAATAAGTCCAAAGACTTTGCTTCAGGGGGAAACGCCTCGTTTAATCGACGAATGGCAGACCTTGCCACCTTTATGGGACAATATTCGCAGTGAAGTGGACCGTCGAGGAACCTTCTCTCAGTTTATCCTAACGGGGTCATCGGTGCTTCCACAAGCCGATGAGACCACACATAGTGGCACAGGGCGTTTCACCCGATTGAAAATGAGGCCGATGAGCATTTTCGAATCGGGAGAGTCTTCAGGCCTAGTCAGTCTCCGAAAACTGTTTGACGGAGAGACCTTTGAACCGCAATCTTGCAATCTCGACCTGCAAAAGATGGCTTATCTCACCTGTCGTGGCGGTTGGCCTCAAGCGACATTGCTGGAAGGAGACTTGGCACTTGACCAAGCCTTTGACTATGTCGATGCCGTCGCTGAGCATGACATCCAGCGCGTTGACGGGGTGAAACGCAGTCCCACCCGAGCCCGTCTCCTTTTACGCTCGTATGCTCGCAACATTGCCCAACAAGTCTCCTACGCCACCATCAAGGCCGACATGCTTTCAAATGATTCGGCTACATTGGACGAGGACACCGTGGCAGACTATATCAAGGCTTTGAAACGCTTGTTCGTCATTGAGGACTTGGAGGCATGGAATCCGAATATACGCAGCAAATCTGCCATCCGGACCAGCGACACACGCCATTTCGTCGACCCCAGCATTGGCACGGCAGCCCTTGGACTTGGCCCCAGCGACTTAATTAACGACCTTAATTCATTTGGGTTGTTTTTCGAAGACCTTGCCGTTCGCGACCTGCGCGTGTTCGCAGAAGCTCTCGATGGCAGACTCTACCATTACCGCGACAGCTCTGGCTTGGAATGCGATACGGTAATTCACCGCAGAAACGGGACATACGCATTGGTTGAAGTCAAACTGGGGGGCGACAAACTTATAGAAGAAGGTGTAAATGCGCTCAAGACGCTTGCTGCCTCCATAGACACGACTAAGATGCCTAGCCCTTCGTTCATGATGGTGCTGACCGCTGTCGGGCAATACGCATACCAACGCCCCGACGGTATTTTTGTCGTTCCAATCGGCTGTCTAAAAGACTAAGTCTGCTCGTTCGAGAACACAATATCCAAACAATGTTGAGTTCTCCTATCAATCCAAATCTCCTAAGACCATCTCATGATAATCGCGGATGGCGTCTCTATTTAAGCTTGCATAAAGACGGATGTCGCTTTTCAGCTTCCCGATTTCTGCTTGCAGGGCATTGATTTGCTTGTTGACGGCTTTCAGCTTGGCGGCATCAGTGATGGCGGTCTTCTTTTCCTGCAGTTCCTTGAGGGTCTTTTTGGTTTCTTCAAGCTTTTGCTTGGTGGATTCTATTTGGGCGGTGTTGGGCATAATAACTCACTTTTATCCTCTTTTCATTATCCTTTTATAAACAACAGAAGCACGCAATCGCTTCTCGGGAATCCAGAAGTAGTAGTAATTTTTTGAAGTGTAATGGTTGACAAAACCAATGCTTCGGATAATACGAATTGAATTGAAGAGAGAATTCAAGACTGTTTAGTCTCTTTTCTATTTATTGTTATTTCAACGTTCTCCCATTTCTTTCAACCATTCCAAGGCTTCATGGTGTCCTTGATTTGCCGCCTTGGTCCACCAATAAACCGCTTGTTTGTAGTCTTGCTTCACACCATCTCCATTATAGTAACATCCGCCCAAACCATATTGGGCCTCAGCATTCCCTTGGTTGGCGGCTTTGGTATACCATGAAACCGCTTGTTTGTAGTCTTGCTTCACACCTCTTCCTATATAATAACACATACCCAAAACACATTGGGCATCAGCATTCCCTTGGTCGGCAGCCTTAGTCCACCAGTATACCGCTTGTTTGTAGTCTTGCTTTACACCTACTCCATTATTATAACAAAATCCCAAATTACCTTGGGCATCAGCATGACCCTGGTCGGCGGCCTTGACGAACCAAGTAACCGCTTGTTTGCTGTCTTGCTTCACACCGTCTCCAGCCTGATAACATCTACCTAAACTATATTGGGCATTAGCATTGCCTTGGTTGGCGGCTTTTGTAAACCATGAAACCGCTTGTTTGGAATCTTGCTTTACACCATCACCAAAATAATAACATAAGCCTAGCATATATTGGGCATCAGCAAGTTCTTGGTTGGCAGACTTATTGTACCATGAAACCGCTTGTTTGTAGTCTTGCTTTACTCCGGTTCCATTATAATAACATCCGCCCAAAAAACATTGGGCGTCTGCATCACCTTGGTTTGCAGCCTTGGTAACCCAAGCAACAGCTTGCTCGTAGTCTTGCCTCACACCATCACCTTTTTTATAACACCATCCCAATTGAAGTTGGGCGTCTGCATCACCTTGATTTGCAGCCTTGGTGTACCAAGAAACTGCTTGTTTGTAGTCTTGCCTCACACCTCTTCCCCAATAATAACATCCGCCCAACAAATATTGGGCATCAGCGTTACCCTGGTTAGCAGCTTTAGTTAGCCAAACAACCGCTTGTTTGTAGTCCTGCGTAACACCGTCTCCAAAATAATAACAACGACCCAAATTAGATTGGGCTTCTACATCACCTTGATTGGCGGCTTTTCGATAATCATCGGCCTGCTGTGCGAATATCCATGGAGTAGCAAGCAAAAGAATTGCTAAACTGATTACTTTTTTCATTTTACGATTCATTTTATTGTGATTTGTATGTGTATTTTTCTCTATTTAATAGCATTAAGATTATTCCATTGAATATCGTTCCATTGAGTATTGTGTTACTGGCACTGTTGCAATGACTTCAAGCCATAGATAGACCGTTGTTGTTGAACGTTCGTTCTCAAAACCGAGATAGATAGTTTTCAAGCCTTTGCAAGGAATGCGTCCATTACAAGATTGCGTTCCGAAACTAGAAAGGTCAATATTGTATTTCAATTTGGCAACATCCTCTTTATTCTGGAAACGACGAGCCATGTCTCCATTGGTAAACACATATATGCTACAATAGGCATCTTCCTCCCTAACTGGTTTATGACGATTTAGCAGCTCTCGCAAAATGCTTGTCTTACTGTTTGTAGATTCATAGACAGGCAATCCCAAAAACTTGATTGTCTTATAATTCGACTCCATTTCTTTGAAAAAATTGCCGTCACTGCTTCGATCTTGTTCACTCGTGGCGATGCGAAGACTATAAGCAATGTCATTGGCACCAGAAGGGATAGAAACGGCCACTACTGAGCGATGGTTGCCAGAAAAAGCAGATTTGAATTGCGAACGCAAAGTGATTTTTCGAGGCTCCTCGAAAACATTTTGCAAATCAATCGCATCGTACTTTTTTGCTCGGAAATCCTTGGCTGATGCGTCAACAGTTTCCACCTTGACCTGTTGCTTTTCTGAGATTTTGTCTGGAGTGTTGACTGATCGTTGAAGCGATAAATCAAGGTATTGTGATCCATTGGGTGTGATTTCAAGGAGATAAATGGCTGTGTTCTCTATCTTGATGGAATCATGGATTTTGTTTTTGGCTTGATAGGTCTTTATCAACTTCTTGCTATCTGCATTGTAGAACTTCGTCATCTTATTACCTTGCATTTTCTGGTCAATGTATAGTTTTACACCCTTTTGCAAATAGATGGGATAAGTAGTGACATCTTCGATAAGGCAGTCTTCTTTTTGCACAAGAGTTAAACGCATCTTACCGATTTCGTCTTGCAACCAACGGTCAACAACCATCTTCATGGAATCTACCACAAATTTTTGCTTAACACATCGACTTCGGTCTTCAGGGGCAAGCCCTTCTTCTTGAAAGTCAAATATCAAATCTTTTGAAAGGTTAACTACCTTCAAGTAATTATCCTGGGAAGCTGACATCGAATATGTCTTCATTGCAATGATAGCATCCTCAATGATTGCAGCAGAGCGCTGGATATCGCCATCCACCATCTGCGTCTTTGTTATTTGTGATTCGTTTTGCTGTGGATTGGCAGATTTTTGAGTTGCACAATCGCCTGCAGATATTTCATCTGACTGCGTCTCTTTTTCCTGAAAATGGCCGCAACCTGTAAAAACAAATGCAGCCCAAGCAAATAATATAACAAATAGTTTTTTCATAATGTCATCGTTATTTAAAGGATGTATAACATACCATGTTTACAAATCTCCCCTCAGCCACAACCAAATCAATATAATCCCAACGCAAACTAAAATGATTATCAGCCTAGTTAAACAACCTACTTCTTCCATCCAGCCACCTACCAACTCAAAACGCCCGGTAACTTTATTGAACACGCTGCTGCCAAATCCAAAAGCTAATACAAAAAATGCAATGCATGCTAATATTCCAAATATTAATTCTAGAGTTTCCATGATGATTATGTTATTATGTTATTATCTTATTACTTGATTGAATTTTAGTTTTTGTTATACCCAAACACCCGAGTACATAGTTTCGTTTTATACAATTCTTCTCTTTGAATTGCATAACTGTCGTCCACATCCAGGGGGAAAGATTCAAGAATAAACCATTGGAAGTGTTTCAAAGCATAATTTGGATCTTCTTTAGTGACCTCAATCAATAATTCATTATTACCATGTCCATTAGTTCCTACATAATCCCTCCAACGTCCCCAAATACCTTCAGTGCCATAAGCTGAGCCAACATAAAGCATACCGTTTTTTCGATCAGCAATGCAGTAAACGCCCTTAACGTTTTTCAGCTTTACACACCATTCAGCATTATCTGTTTCAATGATGTTTTTCAATTCCTTAAATGACAATAATACATCATTATACGAAACAAAAGGTATCGGTATACGAACAATCCCGTTGTCAATTCTAATGATGTTTTTATCACCCTTAAACCATTGAAGCCAACATTGTGCCTCTCTACCGCCCCAATCAATCAGTATACGGCCTCTGTTCTCTTCAAAAACTTCAAGATATGAAACTTTAAAAAACACTGTTTCTTCATATCCTTGTTGGGCTTCTGATAGAATTTGTATTCGTTTTTCTTCTCCAAGAATTTTATATACTCCAGCGAATCGTGAATAATTGCCATCAGACATAAAAACTACTACATATTTTGCTTTTCTCAATTGCGCGGCGCGTCTAATTGTATGTTCTCTAACATAATCCTCAAACAAAGCATCGTTTTGATGGTCAAGAAACAGATCGAACAAATTCAGGTCTGGATGTTCCTGACCGTCAATAATAATTGCTCTGTTTTTCAAACGCATCAACTGAACTTCTCCTGTTGATAAAGCTTGATTAAGGCCTTCGTCCTTACCAAAAAGCAATTGACGCAATGAATTAGCTTTGTTTTTTTGATTGTTAGCCAACTTCATAGTCCTAATGTTTTAATTGTTGATATTGATTTTGTTTCCTATTTCCATTATTATTACTTCTGCTTTTCCCACCGCAAAGAAACACACTTCCCCGCAATCTCTTCAGGTTCTTGTTGGTTCATGTTTGTTCACTTCGGACCAGCACAAAAAAAGCGTGATACTTTTGCATCCGCTTATCGAGGTGTTTGGCATACCTAAAGAAACCGAATGTTGAAAAGCACACGCTATTCGTGCAACTTTCAGCGTCATTCTGGTTTCTTTATCTTAAATCGCCAAACTTTCGATAAGACAGAATATTGCTAATCGTCTGATTATGTGATGTGTATTGCTTCTTATTGCGCCTTACGGCGGGTTATTCCATAGGCTTTTCTTTTAGTTTTACGCTCCAAAATTAGGGATTTTTCGAGAAAAGCAAAAGAAAAATGAGGATTTTGCGGCAAAGGAAGGATTTATTCGTTCAGAAAAATGGGGCACACCATGGATTATTCGTTCAGAAAAACGGGGCGAACTATGGATTATTCGTTCAGAAAAATGGGAAATCATTTGCTTAATTCGCTCAAAATGTTGCATTTCGCACAAAACACAAAAATGCCGAACCGTGTGTCACCACACCATTCGGCACTCGATGTCTTCAAGAGAAGCAACTACTATGATCAGTCATCATCGCAGAGTTTTTCTTCCATCCGTTCATATTTTCTTTCAAGTTGTTTGATGGAAAGGTCAAGCTCGCCTTCCTCTTCGTCCGTCATTTCCTGACCTTTTGCATAATCCTTGTCCGTTAAAAGTTCCGTGGCATCATCAAACGCCTCATAGGCGTCTTCTAACTCCTCGCAACTTTTGGCCTTGTCAATGGCTTTCTCAAGCTTGGAACAAACCTTTTTCCAATCCTTGTACTCCTGTGAACCACTCGACCCACAAGACACAAAAAACAATGCCATCATTACAAACATTACAAAATACAACTTTTTCATTTTCTAAACCCTAATTCCGTGTCGGGCGCAACCTTTAAACGTTTAACAGAATGTTTACGGCTGCAAAATAAGATAATAAAAACGGAATCAGTTTGGTTCATGTTGGTTCATGTTTTCCGTGTCTACTTTCTAAAGCTGGTACAGTCTGTAAAAGAAAACACGACAAAAAGCGAAAATATGTCTACTTTTGTAAACCGATTCGAGCCAAAAAATTCGCCAGTGCCTACTTTGGAAAATACTAATCAATGAAAATTATTTTCCGTGTCTACTTTTTGCAGGCAGTACAAATGCAGCGTGAAAAATCTCAAAAAGGTGTATATTTATAGCATCAAAAATCTCAAAAAGGTGTATATTTGCAGCGTCAAAAATCTCAAAAAGGTGTTTTGTAATGATGAAACGTAAGATATATCAGCAACTTGTTGAATGGAAAGAGCAACGTCAAGGAGAAGTGGCGCTACTCATAGAGGGAGCCCGTCGTATCGGGAAAAGCTATATAGTAGAGGCGTTTGGCCGTAATGAATATGACTCGTATCTGCTTGTCGACTTCAACAAGGCTCCACAGATGGTGCACGAATGGTTCGACCTCTACTTGGAAGACCTCGACACGCTGTTTCTTTATCTGAGCCAGCATTACCACGTCAAACTTCACGAACGCCGTTCCTTAATTATCCTTGATGAAATACAACTCTGCAAAAGAGCCCGAGCCGCCATCAAGTTCCTAGTGGCTGACGGCAGATATGATTACATCGAGACAGGCTCGTTGGTCAGCATCAAGAAAAACACGGAGGGCATAGTGCTACCCTCTGAAGAGCGCAGCCTGAAAATGTATCCAATGGATTTCGAGGAGTTCCTTTGGGCAACTGGCAACGAGACACTTATGGACTTGATTCGAAAAATGTATGAGGATCATAAACCAATGGGGCAGGTTTTTCATAGGCAAGCCATGGATGCGTTCCGTAAGTATATGATTGTTGGAGGTATGCCCCAGGCCGTCAAAAAGTACATAGAAACCAAGGATTTCGATGCCGTTGACGAAGCCAAACGGGATATATTGACCATCTATCGCAACGACATCTTCAATTATGCTGGCGACCAAGCCGACAAAGTGGCAAGCATTTTCGACCAAACACCTTCACAACTATCGAAGCACGAAAAGAAATTCCGGCTTTCGGCCTTGAAACCTGGCGCCAAATATCGCGATTGGGATGATGCATTCTTTTGGCTGAAAGACGCAAGGATTGTCAACATTTGCTATAATTCAACGGAACCAAACATTGGGTTGAAACTGAACGAGGAGCGTACCACCCTGAAATGTTATATGAATGATACCGGACTGCTCATCAGCCATGCATTCGATGAACGAGGCATCGTCTCATCTGACATCTACAGAAAACTGCTGCTCGAGAAACTGGAGGTAAATGAAGGCATGTTCATGGAAAACATGGTGGCCCAGATGCTCACCTCAAGCGGACACAACCTTTATTTTTTCAGCAACTCGTCAGAAAACGCAGAGGACAGAATGGAAATTGATTTTCTGCTTCAAAAGGATAAAGTGACCAGTCGCCACAATATCCGTCCCATCGAAGTCAAGAGTGGCAAAAACTACACATTGTCATCACTAAACAAAGCCATGAGAAAGTTCTCAGAGCATTTAACCACTCCTACCGTCATCCACACCTCAGACCTAAAAATCGAGAACAATGTCACCTACCTACCTATTTACATGACACCTTTATTATAGGTCTCTCTGATTCCATTTGTGTTTATTCCTCAAATCTATTCCGTTTGGTTCACCCGGTCGAACATCATAAAAGCAATCTGGTTATACTTGTCGTTGTGCACTTTTTCCCATGCACTTCTGAACTCATCGCTCGTCTTGCGGTCGTCAAGCAACGGCGATTGGATGTTTTGTAACAATGAACGACAAATCTTCATCCTGTTAGTGAAATCATTGTTGACACCAACAATATCTGCCTCATATTTTCCATTGTTTATGTCGTCGATGACAGGCTGATACATGCTATCAATGATAAACTCAGCCCTGTCGAGCAGTGCCATGAACTCGTCGGAATAGCCGTTGGGATTGCGTTCCACAATGATAGTGTCAATCACATGCTGCACCTCGGTTCGGACAATTTCCTTGGGCTTCAACAACATCGGAATAATCGCCAATGCCACACCTATCAGGATGGGGAGCATCCAAAGCCAGCGCGAATGCCGTTCAAAAGCCTTCCTTAATGCTTCAGCATTGGCATAACGGCGGTCACGGTCGGCACGGGAACACTTGGCAGCGATGTGTTTGTAGCGACGCGGAAAGATTTCCTTCAACAACAATCCAAAAGCATAGATGTCGGCGCGGCCATCTATCTTCACATCCGGCTCCTTTTGCTCGGGAGCCATATACTTCAAGGTGCCAGCAGGCTGTTTCAACACGGCATAGTCATCGGCATCGGAAAGACCGAAATCGATGATTTTCACATTATTGCCGTTTCTTGTCACCAAAATATTGCTTGGCTTCAAGTCGCGATGGATGATCTGCTTGCCATGGATGTAAGCAAGGACTTCCACCAGTTGTTCCACCACTTTTTTGCGAGCGGCCATGGAGGGCTTTGCTGCAAGAAACTCGTCCAAAGTCACGCCATCCACATACTCCATCACGATGCAAGGCCCAATCTCGGGATTCATTTCCTTAGCAAGAATCTTCACAATGTTGGGATGGTCGAGTTGGGTGCCCAAGTCAAACTCCTTTTTCAACAGCTCGACATAAGCTTGTTGATCGCTATACCCAGGCTTCAATCCTTTCAGGACGAACCACTTGCCTTGTCTCCGAATCTTCACCACCTGGTTGAAGCCACGCGACGACGAGGACTCGTACACCGTCAAGGCATCCGTCTCAGTGATGAAACTCCCATTGATGATTCCCGATGTGCTACCGTCGTCCATGGTTCATATTTTTCTGCAAAAATAAGCGAAAACACATTGTCATGTTCAAAATGAACCAAAAAGAATAAACCGAATTCAAAAAAAAGTTCGTTTCTTTGTGTGTTGAAATGCGGAGGTTTATACTTGCCCTTATGCCGTCATGGCGGAGAAGCATCCGCCATCTCCTCAGCGCGGAAGGCATATCCCCTGCGCTGGGGAGATCGCGGATCAAGTCCGCGATGACGGTAAAAAGGAGTGTCGAATTCTATTATAATGCCGCGTTCTATTATAACTAATAGCAAATCTATGCAGAAAACCAGTCCAGAAATCTCCGAACTCAAGCAGCAAATTGAAGAAAGTGTTGGACGAAAGATGAAGACCTCAAACGACTTCACCTTCCTCAGCGGTGCCATTTGGGAGCGCACCCACGAAAACATCAGCACCTCTACGCTGAAACGTCTTTGGGGCTATGTTGACGGTCCCGACACCACCCGCAACAGCACGCTTGAAATCCTGTCAAAATTCTTGGGTTTTAAAGATTGGGACGGTTTTCTGGAGCATATTAGCCAAGACAACGGCTCCGACCGTGTAACTAAGCAACACATCAAGACGGAGGACCTGAAGGTAGGCGACCATATCTCCGTGTCATGGAAACCCAATCGTCACTGCACATTCCGCTATCTTGGCGACTACCGTTTCATCGTTGAACATGCAGAAAACTCCAAACTGAAAGTGGGCAACACATTCCGCTGTGCGCTCTTCATCCTCCGCGAGCCACTTTACCTGAATGACCTTGTGCAGGGCAGCAATCCACCTGTGGCTTTTGTGGTGGGCAACAATGATGGATTGTGCGAATTGAAACAACAATAAAATCTTTCCCCAAAAAAGTAGAGACGCGATTAATCGCGTCTCTACAAAGTTTTTGCATTTAATCTGAATTACAACTTCCTTGCAACTTCCTTCTCGGTGTAACCCTCGATGATGTCACCGACCTTGATGTCGTTGAAGTTCTCGATGTTCAAACCGCAGTCCATGCCGGCACTGACTTCCTTGACGTCGTCCTTGTAACGCTTCAAGGAACCGAGCACACCCGTGTAGATTACAATGCCATCGCGGATGACACGAACCTTAGTATTGCGGGTGACCTTGCCGTCCAAGACCATACAGCCAGCGATGGTGCCGACCTTGCTGATCTTGAAGGTCTCGCGAATCTCGAGGTTGCAGGTGACCACTTCCTCAATATCGGGAGCCAACATGCCTTCGATAGCGGCCTTGATTTCTTCGATGGCTGTGTAGATGATGGAGTAAAGACGAATGTCAATCTTCTCATTCTCAGCCATTTTACGCGCTTGTGCGGTAGGACGCACGTTGAAGCCCACGATGACGGCATTGGATGCCGAAGCCAGCATGACGTCCGACTCGCTGATGGCACCCACCGACTTGTGGATGACGTTGACCTGCACCTCTTCAGTGGAGAGCTTCAGCAAGCTGTCGGCCAGAGCTTCCACGGAGCCGTCCACGTCGGCCTTGACGATGATGTTGAGTTCCTTGAAGTCGCCGATGGCGATACGACGACCGATCTCGTCCAAGGTGATGTGCGGGCTGGTGCGACGCGTCTGTTCGCGCTGCAACTGCTCACGACGGTTGGCGATGGCTTTCACCTCACGCTCGTCAGTCATCACGTTGAAGGCATCGCCCGGCATGGGAGCGCCGTTCAAACCAAGCAACAGCACCGGCGTAGAAGGACCAGCCTCCTTGACGGGACGGTTGTGGTCGTCGAACATGGCCTTTACTTTACCGTAAGTAGTACCAGCAAGCACCATGTCACCAATCTTCAAGGTGCCGTTCTGCACCAGGATTTTGGCCACATAGCCACGGCCCTTGTCCAATGCCGACTCGATGACCGTACCCTTAGCGAGACGGTTGGGGTTAGCCTTCAGGTCGAGGAGTTCGGCCTCAAGCAAAACTTTTTCAAGTAATGCATCGACGTTCAAACCGATCTTAGCAGCGATTTCCTGGTCTTGGTATTTACCGCCCCAGCTCTCGACGAGGATGTTCATGTTGGCGAGTTGCTCACGAATCTTGTCGGGGTTGGCGGTGGGCTTATCGATCTTGTTCAGGGCAAAGACGATAGGCACGCCAGCGGCTTGGGCGTGGTTGATGGCCTCGACGGTCTGCGGCATCACACTGTCGTCGGTAGCGATGACGATGATGGCGACATCGGTAATCTTGGCACCACGGGCACGCATAGCGGTGAAGGCTTCGTGACCAGGGGTATCCAAGAAGGTAATCTTCTTGCCACTCTCAGTGGTCACCTCATAGGCACCGATGTGCTGAGTGATACCACCAGCCTCACCGGCCACCACGTTGGTGTTACGGATATAGTCCAAAAGTTTTGTCTTACCATGGTCGACGTGGCCCATGACGGTGACGACAGGAGCGCGGGGAACGAGGTCTTCTTCGTGGTCAATCTCTTCTGTCTCTGCGATGGCTTCCTGCACATCAGCGCTGACGAAGTCAACTTGGAAGCCGAACTCCTCGGCCACCACAGTCAGGGCTTCAGCATCGAGACGTTGGTTGATGGAGACGGGCATACCGAGGCTCATGCAGGTGCCAATGACCTTCACGACGGGCACGTTCATCATCGTGGCTAGTTCGTTGGCGGTCACAAATTCGGTCACCTTCAGCACTTTCTGATCAGCCTCCTGACGCATCATCTCCTCCATCATGCTGCCCGCCACTGCTTGACGCTTCTCACGACGGTGCTTAGAAGTCTTCGACTTGCCCATAGGTGCAAGACGTGCCAGAGTATCCTTGATCTGCTTCGAGATTTCCTCTTCGCTCAGCTCGGGCTTCTCTTCACGTTTGCCTTTTTTGTCCTTTTTACCAGGTTTTGGGCTGTCCTTCAGGCCTTTCTTTCCAGCTTGGTCGCCAGGTTTTTGGCCCTTACCAGGCTTACCTCCATCTTGTTTTTTGCCTCCAGCGTTTACGTTCGGACCTGTTGGGTTTTCCGATGAGCCTTCTGGTTTTGCACCTGAAATGCGCTTGCGTTTCTTTTTCTTCGAATCGCCAGGTTTGCCGCCTTTCTTCTCGACAGGAAGTTCCAAGGTACCCAATACAGTAGGACCCGTCAGTTTGGGAGCTTCCAAACGGATGACTTTGGGTTCAGCGGGTTTCTCCTCTTCTTTGACAGGCTCAACCTTGACGGGTGCTTCCTGCTTCTTTTCTTCAGGTTTCGGCTGAGGTTTCTCCTCATTCTTTTCCTGAGGTTGGACAGGCTTCTCGGCTTTCTTTTCCTTCTTTTTCTCCGACTTCGGCTTAGGTTCCAAGTCGATCTTACCGAGAATCTTCAAAGAGCTACCCGAAACGCTGTCGTCCTTCTTTTCGGGTTCCATCGACTCAGGCGTTTTTTCCACTTCTTGTTTCGGCGAATCTTCTTTGGTCTCAACCTTATCTGATTCAACAGCCGTTGTCGCCTTAGCTGTCTTCTTTGTTGGCGATGATATCGTATTCGTTCGGATGATCACTTCCTCATGTTCTTCCTCATCGACGGGTTTTTGCGATTGCAATGCCGAATCAACGGAAACACTACCACCCTTGTAAGAGAGGTTGCCCAATTTCATGGCCTCGTTCTTCACTTCCTTCTCGCCCTGATATTCCTTCACAAGCAGTGCATACATGTCTGCCGTGAGCTTCGTGTTGGGAGAGGAATCCACCTGAAATCCCTTCTTGGCGAGGAACTCCACAATGGTGTCCTTTCCCACATTGAACTCTTTTGCCGCTTTCGACAATCGAATTGAAAAATTAGTTTCTTCGGACATAGTTTCTTCTCTTTGTTTCTCGTTTATTTATTTGCCTTGGCATCATTCGGCATCTTGTTCAAATTCAGCCTTAAGGATGCTGAACACATCATTGACGGTCTCAATTTCGAGGTCGGCACGCGAAGCAACCTCCTCAGGAGTATATTTCAGCACATCCTTGGCGGTATTGCAGCCCATACTCTTAAGGGCATCAAGGACCCACTGGTCGATTTCGTCGGCGAACTCTGGCAGGTCGACGTCTTCCTCGACGTTGTCAACTTCGCTGTTACGATAGACATCAATCTCATAGCCCGTCAATTTGCCTGCAAGCTTGATGTTGTAGCCACCTTTACCGATAGCGAGGCTGATTTGGTCGTTCTCCATATACACATTAGCCATAGTGTTGTCGTCACTGAACCGGATCTCTGTGATCTTTGCAGGACTAAGCGCGCGTTGGATGAAGAGTTTCGGGTTGTTGGTCCAGTTGATGACGTCGATATTCTCGTTGCGAAGCTCGCGGACTATGCCGTGGATGCGCGTTCCCTTCATGCCGACACAGGCGCCCACGGGGTCGATGCGGTCGTCGTAGGACTCAACGGCAATCTTGGCACGCTGACCAGGCTCACGGACAATCTTCTTGATGGTGATGAGACCATCGTAAATCTCGGGAACCTCAGCCTCAAGCAGACGCTGCAAGAAAACCTCCGAAGTTCTAGATAACGTGACCACGGGTGAACCATTGATGCTCTCAACACTCTTCACGATGGCACGGATGGTATCACCTTTTTTATAAATGTCGGCAGGAATCTGTTCGGCCTTGGGAAGAATCAGCTCGATGTTCTCGTCGTCGACAACCACAATCTCGCGTTTCCACACGTGGGCCACCTCGGCAGTGATAATCTCACCAACCTTTTCCTTATACTTCTGGAAGATGTTTTCCTTCTCATACTCCGACACCTTAGTTTGGAGGTTTTGACGCAAAGCAAGGATGTCGCGGCGGCCAAAGCTCTCAATACGCAATTCCTCGTTCACCTCCTCACCCACTTCAAAGTCGGGTTCAATCTTGATGGCGTCCGACAGCTTGATTTCACGCAACGGGTCTTCCAATTTGTCGTCTTCAACCACGGTGCGGTTGTGGTAGATTTCGAAGTCACCCTTGTCGACGTTCACGATGATGTCGATGAAGTCGGTGGTGTCGCAGTCAAACTTCTTGTTCAGCATGCCACGGAACACATCCTCAATGATGCGCATCATGGCTTCGCGGTCGATGTTCTTGAATTCCTTGAATTCCGAGAAAGTTTCTACTAATTTGTAGTTGTCCATTTTTATAATGTTGATTTAAATATCAAAAGATTTAAAATTCAAAGATTTAAAAGATTATTGCTGGTTTGATTTCCACTTTATTGCGTTCAAAGAACAGGTTGGATTGCTCTTCCACGGGTTTCTTCTTCGTGGCTTTCTTGGGTGCAGGGGCAAACTCTACTTTCTCACTGTCGAAACTTACCAACTTACCTTGCATCTTGCCCGTTTCTTTCGTCTTCACTTCCACATCCTTGCCCACATACTTTTGCAGTTGCCGGTCCATTTTCAAGGCGCCCGAGAGACCCCACGAGAGCACAGTCAACTCGTAGTCTTCCACATCGCGGTCGAACTTCTCGTTGATGTAGCGGCTCAATTCAGCGCAGTGGTCGATGTTGACAGCAGTGTCGGAATCCACGTAGACTTCAATCACGTTGTTGGACTTCACCTTCACTTCCACGAGGAAACGGTCGGTATTGGCGAGGGCTTCTTCGCAAAGGGTTGATACTTGTTCTTTTGTTATCATATTTCTCTTCGTTTGTCTTTTTGCCTTTCTCTTGGCCTCATGGCGGAGGCACATCCGCCATCTCCTGAGCCTTAGGATTTGCCTTTCGATCAGGAGATTGCGGTCTTTTCTTCCACCTTAAGTTGTCGAGCAAGGATTCGAACCTTGACAGGCAGAACCAAAATCTGCAGTGCTGCCATTACACCACTCGACATCATTCGTTCCCGAATGCGGCTGCAAAAGTACAACTAATTTTCTTACGCGCAAGCGTTTTTTTCGATTTTTTTGAAAAAAAGTTGCATTCCTGCAATACGAATACCGTTTTTGGTGTTATTCGAATGGATTCGAAACAAAAAAGCCGTATCTTTGCCGTTTGGCAAGTGCCGTTTTTGATTCGACAATCAACAAATAGTATCTATATCATCATGACATTCAAAAGGTTAAACACGATTACAGGATGGTTGGTAGCCATTGTTGCCGCCGTCGTGTATTTCCTCACCCTTGAGCCTACCGTGAGCTGGTGGGACTGCGGTGAGTACATCTCAACGGCTTACAAACTGCAAGTGGGTCACCCGCCCGGGGCACCTCTGTTCCAAATGATTGGACGTTTCTTCTCGCTCTTTGCGGGCGGCGACGTCACCAAAGTGGCCATGATGGTCAATGTGATGTCGGCCATCTGTAGTGCCCTCACCATCGCTTTCCTCTTCTGGACCATCACCATGATGGCACGCAAAGTGTGGATGAAAGAAGGCGAAGACGCACCTTGGGCGAATAAGATTGGTGTGCTGCTGGCTGGTATCGTTGGCGCAGTGGCCTACACCTTCACCGAATCGTTCTGGTTCAATGCTGTTGAGGGCGAGGTCTATGCCATGTCGTCGTTCTTCACAGCTGTCACCTTCTGGGCCATCCTGAAATGGGAACAAGTGGCCGACGACCCGAAAAGTACACGTTGGATTATCTTCATCGCATTCCTTATCGGCCTTTCCATCGGCGTCCACCTGCTCAACCTGTTGTGTGTGCCTGCCTTCGTGTATGTGGTATACTTCAAGAAATGGCAAAAGACCTCGTTTGGTGGTTTTGTGCTGGCGGGACTGGTTTCAGTGGTCCTGTTGTGGTTCCTCAACATGTTCCTCGTTCCTCAGGTCATCAACCTGACGGGCAAGACGGAGCTGTTCTTCGTGAACTCGCTTGGTGCACCATTTAATTTGGGCGCCATCTTCTTCTTTGCGGTCGTCATCGGACTCATCATCTGGGGACTTTGGTTCTCAAAGAAAAAAGGGCATGTTATTGTCAATACTGCCATCCTATCACTGATGTTCATCCTTATCGGCTACTCTTCGTTCTTCATGCTGATCATCCGTGCCAACACCAACACGCCTATCAACGAGAACGAGCCCAAGGAAGCCCTTTCGATGCTGGCTTACATCAACCGCGACCAATACGGCGGCTGGCCTTTGCTTTACGGTGCATACTATAATGCGCCCGTCACCGGTCTTAAAGACGGCAAGCCCGTCTATGTCAAGGACAAAGAGAAAGGAAAATACGTCATCACCGACGACAACAAGCGCAGCCTACCCGACTATCCCGATGAGATGAAAACCCTATTCCCGCGCATGTGGAGCACACAAAGAGGTTCTCACTCAGATATATATGAGAATTACCGGAAGAATGATAAAGGTGTGGTCACAGGCAACAACGTGCAAGTCAGAAACTACCGTGGCGAAGTTGTCAATGTGAGCAAGCCCACCTTCGGACAAAACCTTAAATTCTTCATCGACTACCAATGCAACTGGATGTATTGGCGTTATTTCATGTGGAACTTCGTGGGCCGTCAGAACGACATCGAGAGCCAAGGCGAATTAACCCACGGCAACTGGCTCAGCGGCATCAGCTTCATCGACAATGCCAGGCTCGGCGACCAAAGCGACATCCCTGCCAGCATGCAAAACCCAGGGCGTACCACTTATTATTTCCTGCCACTCATCCTCGGACTCATCGGCTTGATTTGGCTGCTCAAGAAAGACCTGAAGCAAAGCTGGATCATTTTCCTGCTCTTCTTCATGACGGGTTTGGCCATTATCATTTATCTGAATCAGACCCCTCAGCAGCCTCGTGAGCGTGACTACAGCTATGCAGGTTCGTTCTACGCCTTCGCCATTTGGATCGGTTTTGGCGTGATTGCCCTTATCGATATCATCAACAAACTAACGAAGAAAAACAGCATCATCACGGCAGTGGCCATAGGCTTGATTTGCTTCCTCGCCGTACCATGCGTTTTGGCCGCCAATGGTTGGGAAGAACACAACCGCTCGGGCAAGACCTCGGCTCGCGACTGGGCACGAAACTACTTGGCGCAGCTGCCACCCAACTCGGTCATCTTCACTCGTGGCGACAACGACACCTTCCCCTTGTGGTACGTTCAAGAAGTGGAAGGCTTCCGTACCGATGTGCGCGTGTGCAATTACATGCTTTCGGGCGGCTATTGGTATGTCCACCAAATGGGTCGCAAGGTGTACGAGTCGGAGAAGCTTCCGCTCACATTGAGCCAAAAAGAATACGACAACGGTGTCAATGAATCCATGCCTATTGAAGAGGAGGAATACTTCAAGGGTAAAACAGTAGAGTTGAAGCAGCTCATCGAGTTCATTCACAACCCCAAAGCTGTTAAGCGTTACATGGACATTAGCTACAACTATGTGCCTTGCCGCAAGGTGAAGCTCACCGTCGACAAAGAGGCCTGCATCCGCAACGGCATCGTTCCCGAAAGCATGAAAGACCAAATTGTGGACGAGATCACGTGGGAAATCAAGGATAACTACCTTTACAAGAACTCCCTCATGCTTTTGGACTTTATGGCCACCAACAATTGGGAGCGACCAGTGTACTTCACATCTTTCAGCGATATGTCGAAGGTTTTAGGCATCGACCAGTACCTCCACATGGAAGGTTTGGCTTACCGCTTTATCCCAGTTGAAGCTGAGGATTACGTCAAGGCTTATCATGGCGGCGTCTATCGCGATGGAAGCTATGACCTATTAGTGACTAAAGCCAACGAAGGTATTGTCAACTGGGGTAGCCTGAATCAAGAAGGGGTGGTGCCTGACCGCGAGAGCGTGCGTAACATGAGCTATGCGCAGTTGGCTTATTCACGCTTGGCGCAAAGTTTGGTCAACCACGACCAATTTGACTCTGCTGTCGTCGTGATGGACAAGTTCCAGGAATTCTTCCCCAACGAGAAGTTTCCTGCTGAGATCCACACCTACCAGTTCCCAGAGATGTACTACATCTGCGGTGCCACTGATAAAGGTGACGACTACCTAATGAAGTTGGTCAACAACTACTGTGACAAGATACAGTACTATGGCAAGATGAAGCCCAAGTTCAAGAAGTATTATGAGGATGAGATTAACGAAGGCATAAGTCTGCTCAAGCATTTCGGCGATTTGGCCAAGAAATACGGACGCAACGAGCTTGCGCAAGACATCTCCGATCGCATGATGCAGTATCTCACCTTATATTATGAATAAGGTTTTGTTGACATAATAATAAAAGCCAGCGTCTGGTCATCCGGACGCTGGCTTTTTTATGTCATACTACCTTATTTCAGCCTTGACTCTCCACTTTCCTCCGATGCACAAAGCTCCAAACGATCATCCCAATGCCGATGATGACGAAGGGAACGCTGAGCCATTGGCCCATGTCGAAGGCCATGCCCTTCTCAAATTCCACTTGGACATTCTTCAAAAACTCGATGCCGATGCGCGAGCCGAAGATGATAACGAGGAAGGTGCCAAACATCAAGCCAGGCTGCTTGTGGCCGAGGTCGCGCTTGTAGTACATCCACAGCAGGATGCCCATCGCCACGAGGCAGAAGAAAGCTTCGTAGAGTCCCGTCGGGTGGCAAGGCAACCACTCGTTTGGTGGACAACAGTCGCCCGCAGTGCAAGGTGTGTAATTGTCGACTGTGCCGCAGAACTGCTCCGCGCCACGCATGAAAACAAAGCCCCATGGCAGCGAGGTGGGCGTGCCGTAAATCTCGTGGTTGGTCACATTGCCGCAACGGATCAAAGCGCCAACGAGACAGACGGGAACGACGATACGGTCAAGGATCCAAACGTAATTGATGCGCTGGGGGCTGTCCTTCGTTTTCTTCGTCGACTTGTTGTAACTGCGCACATAGAGCCACAGGCCCAGCAAAATGCCGATGGCACCGCCATGGCTGGCCAAACCGCCTTCCCACACGGCAAGCATCTTCAATGGATGGGAGAGATAATACTCTGGTTCATAAAACAAGCAATGGCCCAGTCGTGCGCCAACAACGGTAAACAACAGCATGAAAATCAGCAGTTTGTCCAGTGATTCGTCAGACATCTTCTCGCGACGGTAGATTTTACGCATAATGAAATAGCCCAACAAAAAGCCCAAGGCCCACATGAGGCCGTACCAACGCACGTGGATGTTGCCGATGGAAAACAGGATGGGGTCGATGTTCCAGATGATGTAGTTTAGCAGCATAGTTATGTATTTTGCGGCAAAAGTAAGGATAATTGTTGAATTGATTATTGTTTAATTGTGTAATTGTTTGGCTGCTGGCTATTGGCCACTAGCTACTGGCAGCTTTGCCTTTGAGCCTCATTGCAGGCGAAGACCCGCAATCTCTTACAAAGACGAGGCTGCCAGAAGCCAAAAGCCAGAGGCCAGCAGCAAAAAAACTTCATCAAGATGTAACTTTTTCGCAAAATCTCCGTATTACTTTCATTAAAGATGGACAGAAGTCAATTCAACCAGTGCGTGGAGCAATATGCCGACCGGCTTTTCCGCTTCGCGTTCTCAAGCCTCCGCAACCGCGAGCAGGCCGAGGACGTGGTGCAGGAAAGCTTTGCCCGCGTTTGGGAGAAGGCCAAAACAGTGGATTTTTCTAAGGCGAAATCCTACCTTTTCACCACCGCCCACCACGCTATGATTGACGAAGTCCGCCAGCGACAACACTTTGTGAGCACCGAAGACTACACACCCACAGAAGAGAAAGCCCATGGAGTCCCCTACCCTGACGTCAACGACATTCTGCACAAGGCCTTGACCACCCTTCCCGAAGCACAACGCAACGCCTTGCTCTTGCGCGACTACGAGGGCTACAGCTACCAGGAAATCGGCGACATCACGGGGATGAGCGAGTCGCAGGTGAAGGTGAATATCTTCCGTGCCCGCACCGCATTGAAAAACAAACTGAAAAGCATCGACAACCTTATCGACATAGAGCCATGAAGACAAACATCACCATCGACAACTACGAGGCCTACCTCCTGGACTACATGGAAGGTAACCTCAGCCCCGATGAGACAGAGCAGCTGAAAGCCTTCGTCGCGGCACAAGGCTTGGATTGGGACGAGCTCACCGAGGAGCTACCGCATTTGGAGGCACCTCAAATCGAGTTCGAGAACAAAGAGCGCTTGAAGAAAAAAGGCGCCCTCGTGCCGCTTTATGTAAAGATTGCCTCGACTGCCGCCGCTGCCGGATTGCTGCTCACTGTCACCCTGTGGCCAAAGAAGTCGATGCCGAAAGTGGAACCCATCGCCAACCTCAAGCCCATTGAAGTCAGCAAAATCAATACCTATGAGCCTATAGCCTTGTTGCCAAGACGGGCTACAGAAAGCATGACATCCCCATATCGACCAATGAGCAACAAGGCATCTATGTCTTCCGCAACCTCCACCAGAGCGCACATTGTTTCCGAAAGAGAGACCATGCCTTTGTTGGCCAAATTACCTGCGAAAACCGCCTCTTCTTTACAAACTGACCTGCCTTGGACCAACTTTGACGAGCCTGACTTCGACTTGATGGCCTACCGCATGAGCACAGAGCTGGCTATGATGCAATTCGATAAAAACGACTTTTCCAATAAGCCAGAGGATGAGCGCAATCTTTCATTCATTGGCAAAGGCATCTACCTCTTGACCGACGGTCGCCACGACAGTTTTGCCAGCATCATCTCAACTGGCCTTAGCACCGCCAAGAAAGAGTTCAATTTGGCGGCCACCGACATCGCCATGACAGCCTACTATCGCGCAGACGAACGTTTCGAGGAAGCGAAAGAGAATTGGCAGGACAAACGGGGAGAATGAAAAAAAAGCACGCAGAATTCGCAGAACACACAGAAATTTATGGATAAAACAAGTAGAGACGTAGCGCGCTACGTCTCTACATTCATAATAATCTGCGATTTCTGCATGAAAAGGAAAACCTTATCCAGCGTGAAACAGATCAGAAATTGACGCTGAACCCAAGCATGAGTGGGTGGGCCTTGTCTGCATCACGCCCTTTGACGAAAGTGGGAACAAGAGCATAGTTGACAAAGAAACCCAGATTATCACCGCCAACGCGCAGCGACGCATCGCATTTGAACAGGTTCGTCAGATAGTTTGAGTAGGTCTTGTTGTTTTCGCCATCACTATATTTGATGCGGTTCCATGCGGCAAGACGGATGCCACCCGTCACACCTAGGTCGATATAGAGATGACGCACCGGTCTCACTTCCAGCATCAAGGGAGCCTGAAGATAGAGCAAGCCGAACTTGCTGTTTTTCACGGGGCGCTCCTCAGGCAGCAGATCGTTGATTAACTCACCGTTTTCCGCCGTCATCTTGACTGGATTTTTCCAACTATAGTTGTTCCAACCGAGGCCGATGCCTGTAAACAAGCCAACTCTATGTCTCCTATCGAAGGCAACGCCTACATCAGCGATGTTGAAGCCGAAATACCAGCTACGTAGCGGACGGATGGCCATTGCATCATCGGGGCCAGTATACACATTCATTTCAGACGGGTCAAGGAGCATATTCAAGCCAGCTTCAAAACCGTTCCAACTGGCATCAAAAAGGAGGTTCTTCTTCTCAGGACGTCTGTTTTTGGATTTGTATTCCTTTGACGATGATTTTTCCATTGCATTCGATTTCACAACATTCAAACCGTCAACATTCAAATCACCACTTCCAAGCAGCATGGTTTCCAACACATTGCATCTACCTTGAAGGATGATATCACCCGAACCATTTAGGACAACATGAACGGTATCGTAATCCAACTTCATAACCATATCACCCGATCCACCATTATAGACATTGATATAGTCACCTTTTATAGTGTTCTTGCAGATGACATCGCCCGACGAAAGCAATTGGATGTTCTCAAGTTGCGAGACTTCAACTTCATAGTCGCCCGAACTGGAAAGAAGGAGCGTCCCCGACTCCGTACGGTTGTCGGAGACCATCTTGCCCTCTTTCTTCAACGAAAACTGTCCTGGAGTCTGGCTGATAACGACATCGCCCGAACCCGTTACCCGAATAACGCGAATTGGGGAATTGTCTTTTTTTTCAGGACGATAGTTGTTCGGCATATCAAACTTTCTCTCAAACTCTGCGCCCCACTGCTCCATTTTACGACCCCATTCTTCGTTCATACCCAATTCACGCATCCGTTCGGAAAACTGTTCTTGGGCTTGCTTTATTTCAGCCATTCGGCTTTTCATGATGCTATCCGTTTTGGGATCAATCGGTTTGGGTTCATTCACCTGTGCCCTCATCGTCCCGAAGGCCAACAGCAGCAAGGCTGCAAAAAAAAATCTTGTTTTCATTGTATTGGTGTTTAAGTGTTAATCGTGCTACAAGTTATTGACGAAGGACGCAGGACTTAAGACTTGGGACTTAAGACTTAGGACTTAAGACTAGGGGCTTTGTCCTTTGTCCTCCGTCCTCCGTCCTCTGTCCTCCGTCCTCTGTCAACACCAGTAATACGGAGAAACAGCAAAAAAGTTACAGCCTTCACTCAAAAAAAGCGGAAAAATAGCATTTGCGCTCGACGGTGAGGGTATCGCCTTCGGTCAGTTCCAACTTCACATACACCTTCTGCAAGTCGGCATTTCTCAAATAATCGCCCAGGCCTTCCACCGTGTATTTCCGGTTTTCGTTCGCATCCATCTCCACCTTCACTTTTTGCTCAAACTTTGGATGGTCTTTGAGCCTATCAAGTTTGAGGTCTTCAAGGTCGCACACCGTGACGGTCAGGGTTCCATCAATGCTGCGCATTAAGTCGGAAGTGACGAAAACGCCATAATCTTTCCAGTCGAGGCTCAAAAGTACAGGCGCATAAAGCGTTTTAAGCTGATCTTGCAGCACTTTGGGATTGCCATAATAGTCAATGGACGACCAAGAAGTCACGGGCCAGGCATCGTTGAGCTGCCAATAGAGTGTGCCCATGTTATAGGGCTTTGCCGTACGGTGCGCCTCAATGGCAATCTCCATACCGTATGCTTGCGAAAGTTGGCTCAAATGCACATATTCCTCAAAGTCCTTTGGTTGGGCATTGGGATAATAGCGTTTGATAAAATCGTCGATTTGGCGGGTGCCACGGGCGTGTTTTTGGTGCGCGGCGATGACCTCGGCATCCTTGCTCAGCTCCTCGCCTTGCGCGATTTTCAGCAAAGTTTGGTAATCGGGATAGCTTTGGTAGCCGTACTCGCTGTTAAATCTGCCCACTTTCTCACGATAGACCTCGTAAGGCAGCTCTCCCCACCAAACGCCCCAATAGTGCACGTCGCCTTCGGTCAGGCTCTCGGGTCGGCCCCAGCCTTTCGAGGGCGAGCTGGGCCAATAAGGTCGCGTGCCGTCGTACAAGGTCACCGCTTCTGGTAATATGGTTTCAAAGAGTTGGTCGTATCCTGCCTTAATGGCCTGGTCGTCTTCTTCCGACCAATTCAACGACTTCTGCCAGCCCCAGTTATAGTAGCCTTCCGAGATCTCGTTTCCACCACACCACAAGGCTAACGACGGATGCGAAGCCAAGCGTCTCACCTGCTCCTCCGCCTCAATTCGGGCATTTTCAAGAAAAGCCTCGTCGTAGGGATACATTGTGCCGGCATACATAAAGTCCTGCCAGACCAAGATGCCCAATGAATCGCAAATGTTGAAGAAGTCGTCCGAGGGATAGATGCCACCGCCCCACACACGCAGCATATTGAAATGAGCGTCTTTGGCTTGACGTAGCAGACGTAGCGTATTGTCGGCATTGATCCAAGTCTCAATCATCTCCTCGGGAACGTAGTTGGCGCCTTTGGCATACATCGGCACGCCATTCACCTTGAAATAGAAGGCGCGACCAATGCTGTCGGGCTCATCGACCATCTCGAAGGTACGGATACCCGACTTGAACTTTTTGGAGTCCAGCACTCTGTTGTCTTTTTTCAACACCACCTCAAAGTCATACAATGGTTGTTCGCCCATCTCGTTGGGCCACCAAAGTTGAGGATTCCGCATGGGAACTATCAGGGATATTTGATGCGTTCCCGTTTTTAATGGCTTTGCAGGAAAGCTCAATGTCCTTTCATGGTTTAAGAAAAAAGACTCATCCTGATGTGAACTCATACTCAATTCCACCTGGAATTCCGCCTCATCCATCCTATTATCAATGCCATATCGCAGCCACAGCCAAGCACTATCAGAATCAGCATAACATGTGGAAATATAGGCATAATCCAACTTTGCCTCGTTCCAGCCCATCAGTTTCACCGGCTTCCAGATGCCCACATTCTTATACCTTGGTGCCCAGTCCCAGCCATGCTGATAGGGAGCCTTACGCGAGACGGCATATTTTTCGGGCAATTTAGGCTGATGTTGCTCATACAAAGCCAATTGAGTGCTGTCGTATCGGATAAAATGCACTTCAAGCAGGTTGTCTTTCTCTTTCAAATAGTGTTTTACATCAATTTTCCATTCACGGAATTGGTTGTCAGTGGAAATCAACTCATAGCCGTTTAAAGAGATATCGGCATAAGTGTCGAGGCCTTCAAAAACCAGTTGGACGACTTCTTTTTCAAATAGTTCCTTGTCCGCATCGAAATGTAGCGTGTAGTCCCAAGGGTGGTCGGAAATCCAAAGCAATTGGTTTTCCACCGTGCCGAGATAAGGATGGGGAATCACTCCGTTTTCATAAAGGCTCTGCTGCACCACCGAGGGCACATCGACCTGCATATTAATATCTAAGGTGTCGCCCGTGAGCGTCCAGCCTTGGTTGAGGCTTTGCACGACGACGTTGGGCTTTTCAACCTTTTGACACGCTGAAAAAGCGAATGCCAGTAATATCAGGGGAAGTAGTTTTTTCATTGTGAGTTTTTTTTGGCACGCAGAAATCGCTGAATTATAGGAATTGTTGCCGCTTCGCGCCAACCCGCTTCGCGTCATTGCGAGGAGGAACGACGAAGCAATCCAGGCCGTGAGTTTTCTGTCTGGATTGCTTCGTTCCTCGCAATGACGCAAAGCGACGCATATTTTGCAGCCAGTAGGTTCATATAGTTCTGCGTATTCTGCGTGAGATAATTATTCCTGCGTGAGACAATCAAAACGGGTTCAACATCTTTTCCATCTCGTAAATCAAGTCCTTATTCGACTCGGTCCAGACCATCGTGGCACCAGTCGCGTCCTTCTGGTTCGGATAGAGTTTCTCATTGAAGCGCGGCACCCAATGCGCCAGCGAGGCATGACAATGCACCGCGCCAGTCATGTCAAGGATCTCCTTCACATTGCCGAGGTTGATGCCACCGCCAGGCATGATGCCGATCTTGTCGCCATAGCGCAGTTGCATCTCTGCAATCATCGGAACACCTTCCAAAGCCGTGGGCTTGCCGCCCGAAGTGAGGATTTTGTCGAAACCGAGTTCAATCAGTTGCTCAACCGCCTCGAAAGGCTTCACACAGGCATCAATAGCACGGTGGAAAGTGAACTTCAAGCCTTCTCCTGCTCCCATCAAAGCCTTAATAGTTTCAACATCGAGTTCGCCCTTATCGTTCAATGCACCAACGACCACGCCCTCAAAGCCGAGTTTTTTGCATAGCATGATGTCGGTCTTCATCATCTCGACTTCTTCCTCGTCGTAGATGTAATTGCCCGGGCGCGGACGAATGAGCACGCGCATAGGAATAAATGAAATGTCGATGGCCTTGGCTAAAGTGCCGAACGAGGGCGTCACGCCACCCACTTCGAGGCATTCGCACAACTCCACGCATTGAGCGCAGCCATCCATCGCATTCTGCAACGACTTGATGCCGTTAGCACAAATTTCCAATCTAATCATAGTCCTAGAAATATCAAATTCAACGTAGTTAATTTTGTGGCAAATATAGCAGTTTTGTTGTTATCTTTGCAGAAATTTTCCAACTATGAGAACCCAATTCCTGATTATCCTTTGCCTTTTCAGTTTATGCGCATTCGCACAAAACACCCATATCCTTCCCACTCCGCAACAAGTCGAATTCACTGATGGTTATTTCACATGGGACGATAACGTCGTCCTCACCTACGACGCCTCTGATGCCGAGATTAACCAGATTATCACGCTCTTCCGTAACGATTTGGACCAAATCAGTGGCAGAAAGGTAATGTTTTCACGCGGTGTCATCAAAGGCATGCATTTCATCGAACTCATCAAGACCGACCACCTCGGCGTAAGCGAAAACGAGGACCAAGCCTACCGCCTAACGGTCAACAACAATTTCATCCGCTTGGAGGCCACCACCAACACGGGACTCTTTTATGCCACCCAGAGCTTGAAACAGCTCTATCGTTACGCCTATCTGAAAAGTCCAAGCGGCACCATCGTCATTCCCAGCATGACCATCACCGACTGGCCCAATTTCAAAGTACGTGCCTGGCAAGACGACATCAGTCGTGGTCCCATCGTCAGCATGGACTACTTGAAACGTCTTATTCCGCAACTTGCAGAATGTAAACTCAATGCGTTCTCGCTTTACACCGAACATACCTTCAAGACCAAGTGCCACCCCGACATAGCGCCCACCGATGCCTTCACTGCTGAGCAAATCAAGGAATTGGAAGATTTTTGTCGACCGTATCACATTCAAATCATTGGCAACCAACAGTGTTTCGGGCATTTTGAGGAGATTTTGTGTAACCCATTCTATAGCCATTTGGCCGACACGAAATGGAACCTCAACCCCGCCAAAGAGGAAACCTACCAATTCCTTGAAGACCATCTCCGTGAAGTAGCAAGAGCTTATAAATCGCCCTATTTCAACATCAACTGCGACGAAACCGAAAGCCTCGGCCAAGGCTATGCCAAAGCGTATGTGGATTCCATTGGGGCGGAAAAGGCATATTACCAACACATTAACCGCGTCAATCGGATGCTTCGCCCGTATCGCAAGCGTGTAATGATGTGGGGCGACATTGCCGACCAGCACCCTGAAATCCTTGACAATCTGGACAAAGACATCTTCCTCATCGCGTGGAGTTATGTGGGCATAGACGACTTTAACAACTTCCTGCAACCCTACGTCAAATCGGGTCGTAATTACTTTGTTGCCCCAGGCGTGAGCCTTTCCGAAAGGGTTTGGCCCAAGCATTACGAATTCAAGAAGAACATCGCTAACCTTTGCCGCGATGGCTACAAAAATGGAGCGATGGGGGTCATCAACACTTGTTGGGACGACTTCGGCGAGTCGCTGACCAACTGTGCTTTATACGGATTGTCATTGGGAGCTGAGATGAGTTGGAACGCCGCTTCCCAGCAAGAGCGCAACACTGAAGCCAACTTCACCGCGCATTTCTTGGGTAGCCTTTCCGACGAAATCTGTCAACATCTTGATGAGCTCTCGGAATGGACAAAAATCGACGGCATCGGCAAGTTCACTGCCATGACCGAACCCATGACTCCCTTCTTCCCTGCCCTCGTCAACGATTCCGTCAAAGCCCTGAACCAACGGGCCGCTGTGGCGCTCTCAACCTTAGAAAAAGAGCTGAAAAACGACAAAAACAAAGTGAAGCGCAATGACGACCTCTTCGACAATGCCCTTTATGCCGTGCATCGCATGCAATGGTGCGCCAAACGCAACACAACCCGGATACAACTCTATCGCACTTACAACGACCCAACGAAAGCCAACATCACTGAAAACCAAAAGATGCTAGCCGAGTTGACCGCCTCTCTCCACGACTTGAAGACCGAATACGTCAAGGTCTGGAACATCGAAAGCCGTCCGTATTGGTTGGATGTCAATTTGAAGAAATATGACGATGTGGCGCATGAATTGCAACAAATTGAATATCTGCCATTTATCGAAGCCACAACCGACAAGAATGGTAATGCCGCCATCGCGCTGAAAACCGTTTTTGGCGACAAAGCCATACACTATACCCTTGACGGAAAGGAAGTTACAGAAAACGATTCCCTCTATCGGAATCCCATCGTTTTGGAACGTCCTTGCCTTGTGAAAGCGGCTTGTTTCAATGCTCTTGGTGAACCGATTTGTACCGAAAGGTATTTTAGCTACCACAAGGGTATGGGGCGGCTGAAGCAGCTGAACAGTCCTGCTGGCAATTATCGTCCCGAATACTCGGGGGGCGGCGACAATGCCCTACTCGATGGCAACTTAGGTAGTGACGACTATACTGATGGACATTGGCAAGGATTCTATGGTATCAATGCTGACCTTGAAATCGATTTAGGATCCTTAACGAAAGTCAATGCATTGAATATCGGCTTTTTGGTCAATGCCCATGATTGGATCTTGCGCCCTGATGTGGTCGAGGTTTACACTTCTAACGACGGCAAGAGCTATAAGCCTTTCAAAACCTTCAAACTCTCAACCGACATTGCATTGAAGGGAAACCATACTTTCCGTGAGCGTTTCGCTACGCCCAACCTCTCCACACGTTATCTGCGAATCGTGGTGAAGAATCCAGGAAAGTTGCCGGAAGGCCTACCTGGGGCAGGATATGACTCTTGGATCTTTATGGATGAGATAATGGTGGAATGATCAATTACGGGTACGTTGATAGCCCAGCCCTAACGTATAGGAAAGAGGCGCAACCTCGGCACCCGTCAATTCCAGTTCCAAGGCACAGTTTTCCTTAATCAAACTCTTCAGCGAAATCAACTCTGTGCGTTGTTCACCTTCATGTAAAGTGTTGAGCGAATAGTATTCGTCGGCAAGCAAATAGTTGGGTCTTCCCTTCTCAATGATTCGCACGCGCAGCATCAACCCTGTCGCGCGACCAGGTCCAATATTTTGCAAGTCAACCTCCAGCTCACAATCTGCCTTATGAAAAACAGAGGCCGCTTTCGACTCGAATCTCACTCCTTTTATTAGCAGACTTGGCGTGTCATCGACGGGGACGGCCTCCATGCGCGCATCGGCATAGTCATCGGGAATCTGTCCGATCAGCCAACCAGTCATAGTGGTCTCCAAATAATAATACCGCTTCCCACGAAACTGGAGATACCGATCAGCCTCTATCCCATCGCAGTGCACACCAATGGCCATGTGCTCGGGCAACACCAAAAGAATGAAGTCAACGTCCATCTCATAGAACAAAGCCGTCAGCAAAGCCACTTTGTCTTCACAGTCGCCACAGCCATCCACCAAGGTCTCTATGGGATAACGCACATACTCGTCAGTGCCCTTGCTGTCAGTGTCATGGGCGTATGGCAAAGACTGCACGAAGGTGAGTGCCAAATTGACCTTTTCCAAATCCGAGGCGGCATTCCTACTGAACTCATTCGCCAAAGCCTGCATCACGGGTCGGTCATGCTCCGAAAGCATGAAACTGAAGTAATTAGGCGACAATTCATCACCTTGGAACCTATAGCGATAGGCAAGATGCTCGCGGTCGTATCGGAAATAGCGGTAAAGTTCTTTACTGATATTCAGCGAGATGGTACAATTCTTTTTGTTGTACTCCCATGTATGTTCCACCTCATAAATGCCGTCATACTCCTCAACGGAATGGGCAGAGACGGAAAGGCTAACAAAAGCCAATAATAATATAAGGTGCAGACGGAAATGCATGGGATGGGTGTTTTTCCCATGTTAACGCAAGAATCGTGCAAAAATTGTGGATGGGTTGTAGGGCTGTCACATCGTGGCAGCCGCATTATGAAATCGTTCAATGCGGCTGCCGTAATACGACAGCCCTACAAATACTGCCGTAATACGACAGCCCTACAAACCTATTTCCCCCAATAATGGAAATCTTTCAATTCTTTCAGCAATTCCTTAACGGCTGCCTCCAGCTGTTCATCGACGCCATCGGCCATCTTCTCGGGCGTGTTGCGCACCTTGACATCAGGTTCCAATTGTGTATTTTCCAACCAATTACCTTGTTCAGTACGATAACCCACCACGGGCAAACCGAAATACAATGACGGGTCTTGCAAAGTTTCCCATGTCACACTTGACATGGTGCCAGGCACGGGCATACCCACGAGACTGCCCATCTTCTTGTATTTGTAAACCCATGGCGTGCCGTGTGCGTTGCTGTAATTGGCCTCACCGATAATCATCACCGAAGGCTTGTTGTACCGTCGCGAAGGCATCACGCAGGCCACGCTGTCGTTGACGACTTGCTCCAAGTATTTCTCACCGCTGAACAGGATCTCGATGTCCTCATGCAGACGACCACCACTTTCTCCACGGTCTCTTCGTTGTGCTTCACCCAACGGTTGTAAAGCAGTTCATTCATCGCGCCATGGCTGATAGGCTTCACGGTCTCGTCCCAAGTCTTACCGCCATCGGAAACGGTCACCAAAACGGTCTTGTCGCGTTTGTTGTTAAGCAAAGGATAGTAGTCCATGCCTTTCGTGATCTCCACGCCGTCAATCTTTTGGATGATAGAACCCGCTTTCACTTTGGAACTCTTCTTATCGAAGGGACCGCCTTCCACCACCTCGGCAATCTTCAAGCCGTCGCCTTTATAGTCGAGGTCGAGAAGCACGCCGAACTCTGCCGTGGCGTCGCCGCCTCGACTTGAAGGACGGTAACCCGAGCCTGTGTGTGACACATTCAACTCGCCCAAAATCTCGCTCAACATCTCGGAGAAGTCGTAGTTATTGTTGATATGCGCCAAGAACGGTTGGTAGGCCTCCTTCATCATGTCGAGGTCCACGCCGTGGTGGTCTTTCATGAAGAAACGCTTCTCGGTTTGCAGGAAGACGTGGTTGAACATATACTCACGTTCGGCGGCGAGGTCGAGTTGCATGGTGGCGTCAAATTTAATCGGCGTCGACTTGCCACCCTTGTCCACCTTTTGCAGGTTGCCGCCCGAAAGCAGGAAGATGTTGTCGTCCTTCACGACCAAATGGGCACCACCCTGCCCCATCTTCTTCGTGATCTTCATCGACTTCTCGCGGACGTCCATC